>JADYYV010000193.1 GCA_020853455.1 Alphaproteobacteria bacterium
AAAATCTGGATCTGCGGCATCAGGCGGCCGAGCAGGCCGAAGCCGAACTGCACGATCGTGCCGATGATCAGGAACGGCGTCGCCAGCTGGATGCCGATGCGGAAGGCGGTGGAAACGGTCTGCACCGCCACCTCCATGATCGGCTGCATTTCAGGCGCTTTCGCCATCGCGGGGAACAAAGTATAACTATCGACCACCGACGCCAGCATGTAATGGTGCATGTTCGTCACGAACAGCAGCGTCACGCCCGTGATCGAATACAGCGCGCCCACGACCGAGCCTTGCGACGCGGTCATCGGGTTGAACACCAGCGCGTTGGAAAATCCCGACTGGATCGAAATCACGCCGCCCGCGGTATCCAGCGCGGTGATCATGATGCGCATGACCGTGCCGATAAAAAATCCGATAAACGCCTCCGACAGCAACAGCGCCGCCAGATCGGGCGCGGCGGAGGGCAGCGGCGGCAGCACGGGGGCCAGGAAAGGGGTGAGGACAAGCGCGAAGGCCAGCGCGAAATGCAGCCGCACCTGCGGCGCAACAAAACTGTCGCCGATGCCGGGCATAATCATCAGCGCGATGCCGGTGCGCATGAACACCAGCATGAATGCCGTAAGGTGGCCGACGATGATTTCGTTCAACAGGGCTTGCATATCATTATTATAGCGCGAATTTATTGAAATTTAATAGCCGTTGCCCGCGCGTACGCGAACAATATGGGAATGTACCTTGTTCCGCCGACGCGCCTGACCTAGAATGGTTTCCGGCAACAAAAGGCGGACAAACATGGCTGAAATTCCACACACAGCGCCGCAGGAACCGACGGGCGGTTATCCGCGTGTCGTCATCATCGGCGCGGGCTTCGGCGGGCTTGCGGCGGTGCAGGCGCTGGCGGGCGCGGCGGCCGACATCACGGTCATCGACCGCCACAATTACCACCTGTTCCAGCCGCTGCTGTATCAGGTCGCAACCGCCGCGCTGTCGCCCGCCGATATCGCATGGCCGATCCGCCATATTTTGCGCCGCCAGAAAAATACGACCGTGCTGCTGGACGCCGTTTCCGCGATCGACCGGCAGGCGGGCGTCGTGACGACCGAAGGCGGGCGCACCATTGCGTGGGATCACCTGATCATCGCAACCGGCGCGCATCACAGTTATTTCGGCCGCGACGACTGGGAGAAAAACGCCCCCGGCATCAAGACGATTGCCGATGCCACCAGCCTGCGCCAGAAAATATTGCTGGCGTTCGAGCGGGCGGAGGCGGAAAGCCGCGAACATGAACGCGCGGCGCTGCTCACCTTCGTCATCGTCGGCGGCGGGCAGACGGGCGTTGAAATGGCGGGCGCGATTGCGGAACTTGCGCGCCATTCGATCGCCGAGGATTTCCGCGTGATCGCCCCCGCATCGGCGCGGATTATACTGGTCGAGGCGGGCCCGCGCATCCTGCATACGCTCGAGGAAAAACTGTCGGCCAATGCGATGGCGACGCTGCAAAAAATGGGCGTCGAAGTGATGGCGGGCAGCCGCGTCGAGGATGTGGATGCCGATGGCGTGGTGATCGACGGCAAACATATCGCCGCGAAAACCGTGATCTGGGCGGCAGGGGCGAAGGCTTCGCCTGCCGGTGTATGGCTGGGCGCGCCTGCCGATAAAACGGGGCGCGTGATTGTGGATGCCAACCTGAACGTGGCGGGCGATGCGCGTGTATTTGTCATCGGCGACACGGCGGCCTTCACGCCCGAAGGCGCAACACGGCCGCTGCCCGGCGTGGCCGCGGTCGCGAAACAGATGGGCGTGTTTGCCGCGAAACGCATCCGCGCGGCGGTGGAGCAGCGTAAGCCGCCGGAGAATTTCAAGTATCACGATGTCGGCACGGTCGCCGCCATCGGGCGCAACAGCGCGATCGTCGTGCTGCCGGGGCTGAAGGCGACCGGCTTTATCGGCTGGCTGCTGTGGAGCGTATCGCACATCTTCTTCCTGATCGGCTTGCGCAACCGCGCCTCGGTCATGCTCAACTGGGCCTGGAATTACGTGACATGGCAGCGCGGCGCGCGGCTGATTACGTCTGACAAACCGGAAGATAAATGATCAGCCCATCCCGATAATCTTGTCGGCGATGCGGTCGGTGAAGTTCTGCATCGCGGTCGCATAGACGGGGAACAGCAGGTAGATCGCCAGATAGATCGCCATCATCTTGGGCACAAAGGCCAGCGTCATTTCCTGAATCTGGGTCAGCGCCTGAATAAGGGCGATGATAACGCCGACCACAAGGCCGATCAGCATGACAGGGGCGGAGATCTGGATGGTCAGGATGATCGCTTCGCGGGCGAAATCGACGACTTCTGCTTCATCCATAATATATGTCCTTCAGTCTTAGATGCCGGTGCGCATGACCGCTTCATAAGCTTGCACCACGCGGTCGCGAACCGCAAGCACGGTATTGAGCGCCATTTCCGCATTGTTGATCGCGGCCAGCACATCGGTCATGTCGGCCTTGCCGACGAGGCCCTGTGCGGAAACTTTTTCGGAGGTGTGCTGCGCGTCGATCGCCGACTGCGCGGCGGTCTTCAGGACATCGCCGAAGGAGGGGCCGGCGGTTTCCGCCGCAGGCTTTGCTTCCGTCATCGATTTCAAGGTGTTCATGTATGCTTTTGAAGCATCGGTTACGTTTGCCATGACATTTGTCCCTTTTTAAATTCCAGCTTAAGCGTTACGCAGCAAGTCGATGGTTTTCATCAACATTGAACGCGACATTTCAATCACGCCGAGGTTCGCCTCGTAAGACCGTTGCGCCTCGCGCATATCCATCATTTCCAGCAGCGGGTTGACGTTGGGCGTCTTCACATAGCCGCGATCGTCGGCGGCGGGGTGGCTGGGGTCGTATTTGGTCAGGAAGTCGGCGGTGTCGTAGGTTACTTTATCGACTTCGACTTCGCGCATGTTATCCGCGCGGTTCATTTCGTTTTTGAACGTCACGATCTGGCGGCGGTACGGGTCTTCGCCCTTGGTCTTGCCGGTGGTGTCGGCATTGGCCATGTTTTCCGAGATGACCTTCATGCGGGCGCCCTGCGCCTTCATCCCCTTGTCCGCGAGTGTCATTGCATTGACGAGATCCATGATGCTACTCCCTTAATCTTATTTCAGAGCCATTTTCAGCATGGCGATGTTTTTCTGGTACAAATTGCTGACGAAGGCATGATCGGTATAGTTCTCGTTCATGCGCAGCAACTGGTCTTCCAGCACGACTGCGTTGCCGGCGGGGGCAACTTCGTACACATCCTTCTGCTTCGTGGTCGGCACTTTTTGCCCGCTGCCGGCCATATTTTCCGCGCCGAAATGGGTGGGGGAGGTTGCCGCCAGGCTCATCGCGCCGCCGCCGGATCCTGCCGCCGACATTGAAAGCGTGCTGGTAGAGCCACCCAATATCTGTTTGAAATCAAGCGGTTTAATATCCATCGGGCGATAGCCGACGGAGTCCGCATTGGCGATGTTCTGCGCGATGATTTTCTGGCGTTCTTCGTGCCAGTCCATCTTCTTCAGCATCGCGGACATCAATGTCAAATCTTGCATAGCCATGAGATTTCCCCTTCTCACCTA
>JADYYV010000194.1 GCA_020853455.1 Alphaproteobacteria bacterium
AGGCTTTTCGCCCCCGCCGCCAGCAGTTTGGCGTCGCCCATCGCCTCGACCGCGCCGATATCGAGGGGCGGCGGCGCTTTCGGCACAGCCAGACCCGTGGGCATCGCGGGCAGCGGGCGGTTGCCGGGGGTATAGGCTTCGCCCCCCTCCTCCGCCGTACTTTGCGGAAATGCCATGACCTTGTCGGCCAGCAGCGTGCGATCAATGGCTTCATCGCCAATAGCCTCGTCAGCGCCGGAGTCTATATATAACTGCAGCAGCCCGGCCAGATTGGGATTTTCAGCATCAAGGGTCATGACCGGAACTTTAGCAAAACCGCGCCTGTTTTTCGCTATCGCTTTACCCACCCGAGTGTAATATTTTCGGTGCGTTCAACAGAGGGTTTTGATTATGGATACTCCGCGCGAAGTCATGAGCTATGATGTGGTGATCGTCGGTGCCGGCCCGTCGGGCCTTTCCGCCGCCATCCGCCTGAAGCAGCTCAACCCCGATCTATCCGTCTGCGTCCTTGAAAAGGGCGGCGAAGTGGGCGCGCACCTGATGTCGGGCGGCGTGCTGGAGCCGCGATCATTGAACGAGCTGATCCCGAACTGGAAGGAAAAGGGCGCGCCCATCACCTGCGCCGTGACCGAAGACCGTTTTTATTTCCTGACCAAATCATCCGCCATCCGCCTGCCTACCCCGCCGCCGATGAACAACCACGGCAATTTCATCTTCAGCCTTGGCACGTTCGGCAAATGGCTGGCGGAACAGGCGCAGGAGCTGGGTGTTGAAATTTATCCGGGCTTTGCCGCCGCCGAAGTTTTGTACAACGAAGACAATTCGGTGAAGGGCGTTGCGACCGGCGATATGGGCATCGGCAAAAACGGCGAGCCCACCGCCGCATTCCAGCGCGGGATGGAATTACATGCCAAGCAGACCTTGTTTGCCGAAGGCTGCCGCGGTTCGCTGACGCAGTTGCTGTTCAAGAAATACGACCTGCGCAAGGACTGCGACCCGCAGACCTATGGCATCGGTATTAAAGAACTTTGGGAAGTGCCCGCCGAAAACCACAAACAGGGTTTGACCGTGCATAGCGCGGGCTGGCCGATGGACGCCAAAACCTATGGCGGGTCGTGGATGTATCATGCCGAAAACAACATCATCTCGATCGGTTTCGTGATCGGCCTCGATTACCGAAACCCATATCTGTCGCCCTATCACGAATTCCAGCGGTTCAAGACGCATCCGGCGATCGCCAAATACCTGAAGGGCGGCAAGCGCATTTCATACGGCGCACGCGCACTCAGCGAAGGCGGGCTGCAATCGCTGCCGAAACTGACCTTTGCGGGCGGCGCGCTGGTGGGCGATACGGCGGGATTTTTGAACGTGCCCAAGATCAAGGGCACACATGCCGCGATGAAATCGGGCATGCTGGCGGCGGAGTCGCTTGCCGAAATGTTTGCGGCGGGCGACCCGACGGGGAAAGAGCCTGTGGGATACACGCATAAATTCAAGACCAGCTGGCTGTTCGAGGAATTGCACCGCGTCCGCAATATCCGCCCCAGTTTCGTGAAGGGTTTCGTGCCGGGCTTCCTCTATTCCGCGATCGATACCGTGCTGCTGCGCGGCAAAGCGCCGTGGACGTTCCGCAACCATGCCGATAACCTGAGCCTGAAAAAAGCGAAGGACAGCACGCCCATCGATTACCCGAAGCCGGACGGCGTGCTGATGTTCGATAAAATGTCGTCGGTGTTTATTTCCAACACCAACCACGAGGAAGACCAGCCCTGCCACCTGAAGCTGAAAGACCCGTCGGTACCCATCAATTACAACCTGCCCGAATACGCCGAACCCGCGCAGCGGTACTGCCCCGCCGGCGTGTACGAGGTTGTGAACGATGATGCAGGCAAACCCAAATTTGTCATCAACGCGCAGAACTGCGTGCATTGCAAAACCTGCGACATCAAAGACCCCACCCAGAACATCGTCTGGACTCCCCCGCAGGGCGGCGGCGGGCCGAATTATTCGGGGATGTGAGGGTACTACCCCTTAAGCCTTCGGCGCTTTCGGCGGGTTCGGCTTTTTCTTCACGGGCGGGTTGTCGAACAAGGACCGTTTCGTCTTGTCCATCTTGAAGCCCGGATTGGCGGGCAGGTCGGAGGCATCCGCGCCCTTGGGGAAGGGCAGCACGGAATATTTCGACGCATCGAAGGGTTTCCAGTCGCCTTCCTTTTGCGCAAGGCGGTCGATGACGGCGGCGATGGTGAGCGCGTTGGCGGTCATGCCGATATGGCTGCCATAGACTTCGATATTTTCGGTGTTGGGCGCGGCGGGGTTCAGCGACGCTTTCCAGTCCACAACGCCGTCGTTGCGCGAAAACAGCGAGGTGGTGGGCACGGGCGGCGGGGTAAGGCCGCGCGCGCCGATGTCTTCGATTTCATCATGCACGGAATTGGGATTGAAGAAGCTGTAGAGTTTCTTCAGGTGTTCGGATGTCGCTTTCGCGGTGTCGTCGAGCGATCCGAAGGGCGTGCCGAGCGTAATCACGTCGCGCACCATCTCGGGGAATTCGCGGGCGAGTTCGCGCGCATAAACGCCGCCAAGGCTGTGGCCGACCAGCGTGACCTTTTGCCCGCCATTCGCGTCGAACACATCCTTCAGGCGTTTTTTCAGGTGCTGCGCGGTTTTCTCGTCAAAGCCGAGGTTGAAACCGTTATCCCAGCCATAAACTTTGTATCCGCGTTCTTCGACGCGCGTCTGCAGCGGCAGGGTAAAAATGTCGCTGGTCAGGAAGCCCGGGAAGAAAATCACCGGATGGCCGTCGCCCTTGGGCAGGCTGTCCTTGATGAGCGGCCAGGTGGTGGCAAGCGCGGCATATTCCAGCCCCGCGCGGTGCATTTCGGTCGCGGAGTTAAAAGCGGCCTTGAGGCGTTTGAGCATGACAGCTTCGCTTTCGTAACGATTCTTAACAGGGATGTGTGTTCCGGATGTTGCTCCATAACTATTGCAGCGACAAGCCACAATCGGCACGGACCGGCAGAAAGCAAGGAAATTATGGGTAAATCTGTAATTTTATAAGTTCTGTCGGCAATTTAAATTCACTGCGGAATAACAAAATGTCGCGCCGGATGAATACTCCGTACCCGATGCGTACTCACGAGATATTAACCTTTGTTGTGTAAAAAGGTACTTAGGGGAAAAGCCCCGAAACGCCACCTATATGATGAAGTATCTATGTAAAAAACGACAGCAGAAGGGATGAGGTTCGTGAAAGTTTTCCAGGTTGCCGGTGCCCTCGTCCTCGCTGCTACGGTTTCATTCACGCTCAATGCCTGCGCCGCATCCGACCAGGCCAAACTCCCCTCCGCCCCCAATTTCGCCAGCGCCGAGCCCGCGCCCGCCGCCAATACGCTGTCGGGCAGCTATCTGGCCGGCCGTTTCGCGCAGCGCCAGCAGGACTGGGACGCCGCGCAGAATTACATGAACGAAGTCACGAAATTCGACGAAGGCAACGAGCTTTTGGAACAGCGCGCCTTCCTGCTGTCGATGGGCGCGATGCAGTATGCCCGCGCGCGCGAACTGGCGCAGAAGATCGCGCAGGATCCTGAAAATATCGAGCTTGCCTCCATCTACCTCGCCTGCGACGCGATGGCGCGGGAAGATTACAAGGGCGCGCTTGCCTACATCGAAAAACTGCCCGAAGACGGTTTCGGCCAATACACGAAACCACTGATGACCGCCTGGGCGAAAGTCGGCGCGGGCGATTCCAAGGGCGCGGTCGCGCTGCTGGCCGACAAGGCCGATGCCGAAGACCCCACATTCAATATCCACGCCGCGCTGATCGCGGAACTGGCGGGCGACAAGAAAACCGCAGGCCTGCATTACCGCGAGGCGATGGCGAACGGCCTGACCCTGCATACCGCCGTGCTGGCCGCGAATTTCTTCCAGCGCGACAACCACCCGGAAATTTCGAAAGCGATCTACGACAACCTCGGCAAGCTGTATCCGTTCAGCCCCTTCATCAACGCGGTGAAATCGCCCGCCGAAACCCCGCGCAACATCACGCGCGCGGCGGATGGCGCGGCGGTCGCGCTGTTCGACCTTGCCACGCTGCTGTATGAACGCCGCGCCTATGACAGCGCGCAGATTTACGGCGCGATGGTGCTGCTGCTGGCCCCGAAAGCGCCCTTTGCGATGATGATGATGGGCGATATCGCGGCGCTGCACGGCAATTACCGCAAGGCCGTCGACGATTACGACACCATCGCCAAAAACCAGCCGCTGTACTGGCTGTCGCGCGTGCGCGTGTCGGAGGTGATGGAGATCAGCCATAACCTGCCGCAGGCCATCGCCATGCTGGAAGACCTGTCGAAGAACAAGGAAACGAAACTGGAGGCGCTTGTATCGCTGGGCGACCTGCACCGCCGCCACGAGGATTTCGCAAGCGCGCTCAAGGCCTATGACGCGGCGCTCGCCACCATCGACAAGCCGTCGGAAGAACACTGGCCGCTGATTTACGCCCGCGGCATGTCGCGCGAACGCATGAACGACTGGGACGGCGCGGAAAAGGATTTGCTGCAGGCGCTGGCCTTCCAGCCCGACAACCCCATGATCCTGAACTTCATCGGCTATAGCTGGGCCGACAAGGGCATC
>JADYYV010000195.1 GCA_020853455.1 Alphaproteobacteria bacterium
CCATCAATGAAAACTTCTTTCAGGGCCATTTCCCGGGCGCACCCGTGATGCCCGGCGTCCTGATTATCGAAGCGATGGCGCAAACCGCTGCCGCGCTTGTCGTCCATTCGGCAGGGAAGGAGCTTGAAGGCAAGCTCGTCTATTTTATGGCGATCGACGAAGCGAAATTCCGCAAGCCGGTCGTACCCGGCGACCAGCTCCATATCAGTGTCACCAAGCAGCAGAACCGTCGCAACGTCTGGAAAGTCCAGGGCGAAGCCAAGGTTGACGGCGTTTTGTGCGCCGAAGCGGTCGTGACGGCCATGATTATGGATAAAGCCTGATATATTCCTGAAATACTATGTCATAGAGCGTGATTTGCCCTGAATTCAACGGGTTGATACACATATAGTCAGTTTTATGACGATGGAGAAGATGATGTCCAATATTCACGCAACCGCCGTAATCGAACAGGGCGCGCAACTGGGTGCAGATGTAAAAATCGGCCCGTATTGCGTTGTCGGCCCCAACGTGAAACTGGGCGACCGTGTGGAACTGAAATCGCATGTTGTGGTCGATGGCTACACGACCATCGGCGACGACACCGTCGTTTATCCCTTCGCTTCGCTCGGCACCGCGCCGCAGGACCTGAAATTCAAGGGCGAAAAATCCGAACTGATCATCGGCAAGAACAATAAAATCCGCGAACACGTGACGATGAACCCCGGCACCTCGGGCGACAAGATGAAAACCGTCGTCGGCGACAACTGCCTGTTCATGATGTCGTCGCATGTGGCGCATGACTGCATCGTCGGATCGAACGTCATTCTCGCCAACAATGCGACGCTGGCGGGCCATGTGGAAGTGGGCGATTACGCCATCATCGGCGGCCTGTCCGCCATCCACCAGTTCGTGCGCATCGGCCCGTTCGCCATGATCGGCGGCATGTCGGGCGTCGAATACGACGTGATCCCCTTCGGTCTTGTGAAGGGCGAGCGCGCGCATCTGGCCGGCCTCAACTATGTGGGCCTCGAGCGCCGTGGTTACACGAAAGAACAAATCCAGGCGCTGATGAAGGCGTTTAAGGAACTGTTCGACAATCAGGGCACTCTCGCCGAACGTACCGCACGCGTCGCCAACGATTATCAGGCAGACCAGACTGTCATGCGCGTGATCGAATTCATCCGCGCGAAAGAAGGTCGTTCTGTCCTGCAGCCGCGCACGGGCACGGCCGGGTAACCTATGTCGCGGCTCGGTATTATCGCGGGCGGCGGGGGGCTCCCCAAAAAACTGATCGATGCATGCAGGCGCGACCAGCGCCCGTTCTTCGTCCTGGGTTTCAAGGGCCAGACGGATAGCGCGACGCTGGAGGGGACCGACCATGCGTGGTCGAAACTGGGCGCGACGAACGAAGCGATTGCCATCCTTAAATCCCACGGCGTTGATACCCTGGTCATGGCCGGCAATATCCGCCGCCCCAGCCTTGCGGAAATGAAGCCCGACCTGCGCACCATGCAGGTTTTCGCACGCCTTGGCATGAACGCGCTTGGCGATGACCGGCTGCTGAAGGCAGTTGCGGGAGAACTGGAAAAAGACGGTTTCACCGTCATCGGCGCGCATGAAATAGAGCCCGCGCTGATAACCCCCGAAGGCGTTCTGGGCGATGTGTTCCTGTCCAACGAAGCGCGCATTGATATCGAATTCGGCATTATCGTTACCAAAACGCTCGGACGCCTCGATGTGGGGCAGGCGGCGGTCGTGCAGGGCGGCGTGGTGCTGGGCATCGAGGCCGTTGAAGGCACCGACGCGCTGCTGGAGCGTTGCCGAAAACTGAAACGTAAAGGCAAGGGCGGCGTGCTGGTTAAATCCTGCAAGCCGCAGCAGGATAAACGGCTGGACCTTCCCGCCATCGGCCTGCGCACCGTGCGCCGCGCATTCGAGGCGGGGTTGCAGGGCATCGCTGTTGAATCCGGCGCTTCGTTGCTGCTGGACCGCGAAGAAGTGATCGCCGCCGCAAATAAACTGGGACTTTTTATCATGGGATTCCGCGCATGACCGCACCGCTTCGCATCTTCATCATCGCGGGCGAGGCGTCGGGAGACCTGCTCGGCGGCAACCTTATGCGCGCCATCAAGCTCACGCACCCGGATGCGCAATTCACCGGCGTCGGCGGCCGCCGCATGACGGAGGAAGGGCTGACCAGTCTGTTTCCGATGGAAGAATTGTCGGTCATGGGTCTTGCGGAAGTTCTGCCGCGCGCGCTGGCCATTTTGGGCCGCATCCGCCAGACCGCCAGGGAAATCATCAAGCAGAAACCGGATGCCGTTATCACCATCGATTCCCCGGATTTCTGTTTCCGCGTCGTTAAAAAAGCGCGCCCTAAATCAAAGGGTGTGCCGTTCATCCATTACGTTGCGCCCAGCGTTTGGGCGTGGCGGCCGGGCAGGGCGGAAAAAGTGTCGAAATTCCTCGACCACCTTTTAACCCTCTTGCCGTTTGAGCCGCCGTATTTTGAAAAGCACGGTCTTGCCGCAACCTTCGTCGGCCACCCTGTCGTCGAGCGTGAAAATCGCGGCGACGGCGACCGTTTCCGCCGCAATCACGGCCTGAAACCGGACCAGCCGATCCTCTGCATGCTGCCGGGCAGCCGCATGAGCGAGCTGTCGCGCCTGCTGGATAAATTTTGTGATGCCGCCGATATCGTTTTGCGCAACAAGCATAACGCCGTCATCGTCATTCCGACGCTGCCGCACCTGAAAGACACCATCGACAAATTCTTTCATGGCAAGGGCATCAACCCGATCCTTGTCTATTCCGAAGAAGAAAAATTCGATTGTTTTGCCGCCAGCGTGATTGCGATTGCCGCGTCCGGCACTGTGTCGCTGGAACTGGCTGTATCGGATACGCCGCATATCATCGCCTATAAACTCAGCCCTATTTCGGCATGGTGGGCGAAGCGGCTGATCAAGACGCCGTATGTCAACCTCGTCAACATCCTGCTCAAGCGCCCCGTTGTTCCCGAATTGCTGCTCGACCAGTGCGAGCCTGTGCCGATGTCAAAGGAGCTGCTGCGGCTGATGGGCGACAAGGAAAGCCGCGTCGCGCAGCTGATGGATTTCCGCGAAGCGCTGATCAAGATCGGTCTTGGCGACCCTGAAACGCCCGGGCAGAAAGCAGCGCGCGCCGTGTTGGGCGTGATCGAGAAGTGGAAGAACCCGTCATGATGAAAAAGGCCGTCGCATACCTGTTTTTTCTGTCGCTTTTCCTTGGCGCTATCGCGCTTGTCGCGCCCGGCTTTATCGACTGGAGCAAGCACAAGGATAAAATCGTTTCGCAGCTGGAGCCCTATATCGCCCGCAAGATCGATGTGGGCGGCAAGGTGTCGTTCCGTATTCTGCCGAATCCACAAATCGTGCTGGAAGACGTGACGCTCGCGAATATCGACGGCGCGAAAGCCCCGCAGCTGATGAGGCTGAAACAGCTGGAAGCCCGCATGAAGCTCGGCCCGTTGTTGCAGGGCCGCTATGAGATCGAGACCATCAACCTCGACGCGCCCGAATTGCATTTTGAAACGCTGCAAGACGGTACGTCAAACTGGACGGGTATTTTTACGGAAGGCGAACGCGCGGGCCCGAACGCCGAAGCCGTGCGACTGAGCCAGGTCAGCATGACCGGCGGCACGCTGCATTACCTTGATCACGCGACAGGCACGGAATGGCAGGTGGATAACCTGAATCTTGCGACGTCCGCCGATACCTTGGCTGGGCCATACCGCATCAAGGGCGATATGCGTTACAAAGACACGGTTGTCGGCATCGAGGCAGCGACCGGAAAATATGAACACGGCACGCCTGTTCCACTGAATATCGCTTTTACGCCTGCCGAAAACATGCCGCAGGTCAAATTCAACGGCGTTGCCGATTTTGCGCAAGGCTTGGGGCTGCAGGGCGAAGTCTCGGTGGCGCAAGGCACGCTGGGCAGCCTGTTCGACAGCGAATTCCTGAACGGCCTCGATTTTATGGCCGAGCCTGCCGATATCACCGCGATGCTCAACCTGAAAACGGGCGAGGCCGCGCTGACGGATATCAAGGGCAAGATCGGCAAGAAAGGCGACGTGAAGGGCAGCGTTTCCGCCGTTTTCGTTCCGGGAAAGAAGCCGGAAGTTACGGCGGACCTCGAAACCAGCGACCTGAAAGTGACGGGCAAGCCGGGCTTTATCGAGTTGCCGGCGGGTTTCACGCCGCACCTGAAGGCAAAGGCGCGCAGCGTCACCTTTAACGGCACCTGGGTGCCCGGCATCACGGCGGCGATTGACGGCAATGACAAGGAATGGGTTGTCAAGGAACTGCGCATCGACCTGCCCGGAAAATCGAAAATCCGCATGGCTGGCGTCGTCACGCCGAAAACGAAATATGCCGCTTATTCGATACAGGTGAATTCGGAAGACACGCAAAAGATGCTGGGCGGTAACCTGCTACCCGACAGCAATATTTTGAAATCGCTTGGCGCGACCGGGCTTGTGAAGAAAACAAGCCTGACCGGCAGCCTTGACATCAAGGGCGACGATATCAGCCTGTTCGACATCAATGGAAAAATCAACGAAACGACAGGCATTTCCGGCGTACTGAATATCAAGCGCGGCGGCAAGGCGCCTGCCTTTGACGCGATCCTGAACCTCGACAAGGCCGATGTGACCGCCGTGCTGTCGGATGACTATGCGGATTTCATGCAAAGGGTGATGGCATCCGATGCCGCATTGACAATACATGTGAAGGACTTCACCAAGGGCAGCCTGACCGGCAGCGATTTTGTTTTCAAGGGCAACGTCGATGATGGTGTGCTGGCTGTCGAAAATATGTCCGGCACTTTCGCGAATGACGGCAGTTTCGACGCGCAGGGCAGGATTGCCTCGCTCAACCCGCTTGCCGGCATGGATATGGATTACAGCGTGAAGGTGTCGCAACTGGGCGGATTATCCGGCTATGGCATTGAAATTCCGCCGCCGCTCTGGGGATCGAATTCCGCAGCGCTCAAGGGGCATGTCAGAGGTGACGCCAAGGCTTATACCTTTACGGCGGACGGCGTTTCGCAGGGCGGCGATGTGTCGCTGTCGGGCACGGCAACCGCCGGCAATCAGGGCACATATTCTTACGTGAATAATGTCGAAATGAAAAACGCCAGCTGGGCGCAGATCGGCATGCCGGTCGATAAGCTGTTTGCAGCAGATAACAAATTTTCATTCAGCGCGAAACTGAATGGCACGCGCAGCACCTACCAGTTCGAGAATATCAAGGCGGGCGACGTAACCGGTACGCTGGGCCGCCGCGACGGGAAATATGTGGGCGACCTGACCGCGCCGGAAATTAACTTCGACCGCTGGTTGTGGGAAGACTGGAAATTGTCGGACGCTCTTGAACTGCGCCTGAAATCGCAAAAACTCGTCTGGCGCAGCAACGATATCGCCAATGCCGAACTACAGCTGAACGCGGCGCCCGACGAAATCAAGGTGTCCGACATGAAGGGCGAATTGTGGAACGGCGCGGTTTCCGCCGAAACCACGGCCGCGCGCAAAGACGGCATCTGGAAAGGCACGCTGAAAGGCACGGTCACCAATGCCGATTTGCAGCAGCTGGCCGACCTGATGGAAATGAAGGGCTTTACGCTGGGGCAGGGCGATATCACGATGGATATCGCCGAGGACAGCAAAGACCAGTCCAAAAACTGGTTCAACGGCACCGATGGCGACATCGACATCAAGGCGACCAGCCTGAAAGTGCATGATTTCAGCCCGCGCGCAGCAGGCCGCTTCATCAATGACACCAAGGGCAGCCGTGCCGAGAACCTTGCGGGCGATTTCGTCAAGGCGCTGCGCTCCGGAGACACGACATACAGGAACGTCGAGGCCGCGCTGAAAATCGGCGATGCGAAAATCACCATTGAAAAACTGCGCCTGCTGGATGCGGATGCCGTTGCGACTGTGACGGGCGCGTTCGACCTGCAGCCCGAGACGTTCGGCGTAAAAGCGGATATCCAGCTGAAGGGCATTACCGCTTTCCCGTCTTTCGCCGTCAACCGCTCTGGCCCGATGGGCAAGGCAGCAGATTACAGCGTTGGCCTGAAACCGGTCGAAATCTGGCTGACGACCAATGCAGCGCCCGAACCTGTCGTCATGGTGCCGGATGCTGCCGCCGACGTTCCGCAACAGCAGCTCTCGCCGGATGTCCAGCCCGCACGGCCCGGGATGCCGCAGGCGCGCACGCCTGATGAAGAACAATATCTGCCGCCCGCAGCGACGCCGCCTGCGCCAGACGCAGACGATGACGGCGCCGGCAGTATCATCAACAATATCCCGATCGAGACCGAGGAGCTGCATGATACCGGCGCGCCGCCCGATGCGCCGCCGCCTGAAACAACCGTAACGCCGCAAACACCCGTGACCGTTCCCGCAACAGGCGATGACGGCATGAAGGGCGTGCTGGACCGCCTGAACGCGATGCCGCCGGAGCCCGATACGCCGGATGGCGTGCGCGGTGAACAGCCGCCCGAAATGCCGACGGCCAATAATCCGACCGCAGCGCCGCCGCGTGACGATGAAATACTGGAATAGGGAAGTCTATTTCGCGCCGGTATGCAGCTCGGGGTGCTTGTAGAAGTCGAGGATGAAAACGCGCAAAGCGCTCGACAGGTTTTCCGGCTGCGCCACATCAATCTCGGCGATCAGGCAGTTGACCGACTTGCTTTTCGCCGTCGCGATTTCTTTCAGGGATTCCCAAAATGCGACTTCGAGCGTTATGCTGGTACGGTGTCCAGCTACCGTGACAGAATGCTTCTGCGATAAACGACGTGGCACTTTCAATCCTTTGGACCAATCATATTCTCGGGCCGGACGGCTTCATCAAAAGCCTCCGATGTTAAAAGTTTAAGCGCAATTGCAGCTTGTTTCAATGTCTTGTCTTCGCGCAGCGCCTTTTTAGCGATCTTGGCGGCATTGTCATATCCAATGACGGGGTTGAGCGCAGTCACCAGCATCAGGCTCTCGTCCAGCAGTTTTTTGATGCGGTCGGTATTCGGCTCGATGCCTACCACGCAATTATCCGTAAAGCTGTTGCAGGCATCCGCCAGCAGGCGGACAGATTGCAGCAGGTTATAGATCATGACCGGCTTGAAGACGTTCAGTTCGAAATGGCCGTGGGAACCTGCGATGGAAATGGTGGTGTTGTTGCCCATGACTTGCGCACAGACCATCGTCATGGCTTCCGACTGCGTCGGGTTGACCTTGCCGGGCATGATGGACGAACCGGGCTCGTTTTCCGGCAGGTGAATCTCGCCGATGCCGCAACGCGGGCCGGAACCGAGCAGCCGGATGTCGTTCGCAATCTTCATGAGCGAGCAGGCGATTGTGTTCAGCGCGCCGGAAGTTTCGACGATCGCGTCATGCGCCGCCATCGCTTCGAACTTGTTTTCTGCGGTGGTGAATTCCAGCTGCGTGATTTCCGACACCTTTTTGGCGAACAGCTGCGCAAAGCCGCGCTTGCAGTTCAGGCCGGTGCCGACGGCGGTGCCGCCCTGCGCCAGTTGCGACAGGCGGGGCAGGCAGGCCTGCACGCGCTCGATGCCGTATTTCACCTGCACGGCATAACCGGAAAATTCCTGGCCAAGCGTGACGGGCGTCGCGTCCTGCAGGTGGGTACGGCCGATCTTGATGATTTTGGAGAATTCCTTGGATTTCTTCGCCAGCGCCTTGGTCAGCTTTTCCATGGCGGGCAGCAATTCATGGTTGATCTGCTCGACCGCCGCGATATGCATCACGGTCGGGAAGGTGTCGTTCGACGACTGGCCCATATTCACGTGGTCGTTCGGATGCACGGGCTTTTTGGAACCCATTTCGCCGCCCATGATTTCGATGGCGCGGTTGGAAACGACTTCGTTGATGTTCATGTTGGTCTGTGTGCCGGAACCGGTCTGCCAGACGACGAGCGGGAAATGATCGTTCAGCGTGCCGTCCATCACTTCTTCGGCTGCATCGATAATCGCCGCGCCGATTTTAGGATCGAGGATTTTAAGCTCGATATTCGCCAGCGCCGCCGCTTTTTTCTGCACGCCCAGCGCGCGGACGAGGGGAAGCGGCATACGTTCCACGCCGATCTTGAAATTCTGCAGCGACCGCTGCGTTTGCGCGCCCCAGTATTTGCGCGCCGAAACCTCGACCTCGCCCATAGAATCCGTTTCGATGCGCACGCCTGCGTCTTTGGGTGCGGCGCCGTTTTTCATGGAGGAGGATTTTGCCATTTTTGTTTTCCTTTATGGGAGGCAAGCTGGATCGTTAACGCAGGATAAAATTGGGGTACTCCGGATGCAACTGCTTTATCGCCGGAAACGGTTGGAATATGTTAATAAATCAGCTTTTCCGGCACCAGAAAATGTAGCAGGCCTTGAACGTGTCCGGCGCTGCTTTTTCAAAGGCCGCCCAATGCGCCAGTGTGCCGCCCGCCGGATCGGCGGGAAAGGTAGCCGCATATTGAGTCTTGACCGGCTGCGGGATGCTGAATTCGACGAAACCGAGGCCCAGCTTGTCCAGCATGTCCGAAATTTCATCAAGGTTCAGGTTGCGTTCCTGTACATGGAACCTCATGTCGCGATACATCGACAGGTGGTAATAATCCTCGAACCCGCTCAATGACGCGACCAGTTTTTTGCCGACAATCCTGTCGCTGTTGTGGCGGAAATCGCGCATACCCGCAAGATCGAGCCCGGGATAGCTTTTGCGGATGATGTCATGGCACGCAATCAGGTTGCGGCGCGCCGTGCGGCTATACAGCGCGATTTTCATGACACCGCCCGGCTTCAGCATGCCGGTCAGCACCTGCCACGCGCGGAACATATCCTTGATATGGTGCAACACGCCGCCCGACACGATGCAATCGAATTGACGCCCGATTTCACCAAGACGCAAAATGTCCGCCTGGCGGAAAGTGATATTGGTGATGCCGAATTCGCGCGCCTTGCCCATGCCATAGGCCATGCTGGTCAGGCTGAGATCGACGGCCAGAACTTCGGCTTCGGGGAATAGCACGGCATATTGCAGCGCCTCGTGCCCTGTGCCGCAACCGGCGACAAGAATCTGCGCGCCTTTTTGCCGGAGCGCTTCGGCGGGCTTTTCAACGACCAGCCATTTCGGCAGCTTGCCCCATTTGGGGTATGGCGATTCCTCGTACTGCTCGCGCACCAGCTTGGATACTTCGTCATCGATGCTGGTGATGGCGGGAATTTCAAGGCGGCGCGCCTGCAAGGCGAAATGCTCGGTCAACTGCAGCGCAATCACATCGGCGATCGGCGATTGTGTGAAAGAAGCTTCAACGGCTCTGGCATTCGGTAATAGATGCAGGGACGCGTAGCAGGCATACAGCGCGACCAGATGCGCCTCCGGCTGCGCGGCAATCGTTTGTTTCAGGTTTTCGACCAGCGTGGTTTCGGCGGGCGTCGGGACAAGGATATATTCGGTATTATAGGCGTAATGTGACACCGCGCCTGCAAGCCGGGCAAAGTTGTCATTACCCAATACGCCAGCCGCTGTGTCCTTATCCGTCAACAATGTGCGGCGCAAGCGGGCGATGAAATTTTCGAATTCAAGGCTGAAGATCGTCAGGTGGCGCAGTCCCAGCACAAAAAATGGCGACAGCAGAGGTTGTAGCGCTGCACCAGACGGCAGCGTATCGGGCAGCGGCTTGCCGAGCAATCCGCCCAGCAGGCCTTTCGACGGCGCATAAAGCGGCTGCATCGCGGGGTGCAGCAGGAAAGTATTGAACCAGAGCGCCTGCAGCGGATAAACGTCGATCTGCGGGGTTTTCAGGCAGGTGACGATGGCTTGCTCGACCACTTCGTTGTAATTGACGAAGCTGACGCGCTGGCTCATGCCGATAAAGCGTTCCAGATAGGCGATGTTTGCGGGGTCGTGGCGGATGGCAAAGGCGTAATAGGCGCAGGCCTGCAGCATGTCGCCCGCGTCAAAAAACGTCTCGGCCAGTTGCGACAGGGTGGCAGGGTCGTCGGGCGCAAGCTTTAGCGCTTCCTGATGCCAGACAACCGCTTCGGGCAGCTGCCGGGTAAAGCGGCACAAGACGCCCATATAGCGGAAAGCGACGGGATTTTTTTGCAGGGCGATCGACTGTTCCAGCGTCCTGCGCGCGTCGTCAAAACGCTTTTGCTCGATCATGCCTTTGGCGGCGAGGTTGAGTTCGTTGATCTGGCTCATGATGCTTCCTGAAATAGCCTCATTTCCGGCACCAGAATTGATACATGCCAAGGAAAAGCTGCGGGTGTGATTGTTCGAATTTGTGCCAGTTTGCAAGCGACGTCGCGGACGCGTCGGACGGATAGGCGGCGACATACTGGGCGATGACGGCGGGCGGTAAAATGAATTGCTGGAATGTCAGGTCAAGCTTTTTCAGCGCGGCATCGATGCCGGGAATATCAAAGCAATGTTCCTGCACATGAAACAGCATGTCGCGGTACATGGCGGCGTGGTAATAATCGCTGACGGCCGAAATGGTGTTCAATACATCGCGGTCAAGCAGCGCGGCGCTTTGCTGCCGGAAATCGCGCATGCCTTCGATGGTCGGCGGGAATCCTTTTTGCTTGATGACGTCCTGCGCGACGACAAGGTGCTTGCGCGCGATTTTACTATAGAGCGCAATGCGCATCAGGCCGTTCGGGTTCAGCAGGCCCGTCAGCACTTCCCAGCCTTTCAGCGGATCGTGCAGATGGTGCAGCACGCCGCCTGAAATAATGCCGTCGAAACGCTCGGTCAGGCTGCCCAGCTGCAAAATATCCGCCTGCCGGAAAGTGATGTTTTTAAAGCCCAGTTTCCCGGTTTGCGTCTGCGCATAGGATAAGCTGGCAAGGCTGAGATCGACGGCAAGTATCTGCGCCTCCGGCAGCACGGTCGCGATCTGCGCCGCTTCCTGGCCTGTGCCGCAGCCGGCGATTAGAATTTTCGCTCCGGGTTTGCGCAACGGGTCGGCTACGCGTTCCAGCGACAGATTGCGCGGGATGGTTTTCCAGCGCGGGTAGGGGGATTCCTCGTATTGTTCGCGCACCTTGACCGACACGGCATCGGCAATCGGGGTGATGGCGGGAATATTTCTTGCCGCATTTTCACGCACGCGTACTTCGGCAACCTGCGTTTCAATCACGCCCGCTAGTTCGGAAAGCTGGGTAAAATTCTGCACCAGCGCATCGATATTGGCGATAGCCGTCAGCGGCGCATAGCAGGCGCGCAGCGCGATATCGGCGGGTGCCGTGCCGGATGCCGGCAGTTTTGCCGTTTCATCCGGCGACACATTCAGGATGTAATCGGTGTTAAAGCAGTATTGCGCAAGCGATGCCGCAATAGACAATCGTTCCTGCGCCGTAAACCGTTCCGGTTGCAGCAGCAGCGATTTGCGCAGATGCGCCAGAAATTCCTCGAACGCCGCCGTATAGACCGTGATTTTTTCAAGGCCGAGCAGGAAAAACGCTTTCACCAGCGGTGAAAAATCCGTCGCCTTGTCGAACAGCGCCGGGTCAAACGATACGCTGGCGTCATCCTTGGCGGGCAGGGCTGCTGCCATGCGCTCCTTGATCCTGCCAAATAAGCCGCCCTGTTTTTGAGCCGTACGGCGCAGGGCGTAAACCAGCCGGAAGTCGGGGTTCAGGGTGAATGTATTGTACCAAAGCCCCTGCGCCGCCGCGCAATCAAGGCCGGGCGTTTTCAGGCAGTCCAGCAGGGTATTTTCGATAACATGGTTATACTGGTAAAAGACTGCTTCGCGGGAGATGTGGATAAACCGCTCCTTGTAGCGGATTTCGCCAGGCGCGGCAGCGATGGCGAGGGTGGAATAACCGACCGCTTTCTCGGTATTCCCCAGCTCGAAATACGCTTCGGCCAGCATGGCGAGCGAGGCATGGTCGCCCGCATCCTGTTCCAACGCCTTGTCAAAGAAAGGGATGCTGTCGCGGTGGTTGCGCAGCATGAACTGGATATTGCCAAGCCCGCGATAAGCGGCGGCTGTTTTCTGCAGTTTCAGCGATGCCTCAAGGCTGGCCCTTGCCGGCTCCAGCTGCTGTTGCTGCAACTGGCTGCGCGCCTGCTGGATCAGATCTTCCGCGGTCTGGGGGGCGGTGGACAAAGGGTTTAAACAGCCTTTTTCAGCAGGTTGAAGGTGTCTGATTTTGAGCAAAAACCCTTCACAAATCAATGCTTTTGCGCGTATATTATGTATCTAATTTTTGGGGAAAAACATGCTCGATAAAACCTTCGAAAGCAAAGACGTCGAAAAGAAACATTACGAACTCTGGGAAAAATCCGGGGCTTTCACCGCCGACGTCAACAGCAACAAAGCGCCTTATTGCATCCCCATGCCGCCCCCCAACGTCACGGGCAGCCTGCATATGGGCCATGCGCTGAACACGACCATTCAGGATATCCTGTCACGTTTCGAGCGTATGCAGGGTCGCGACGTGCTGTGGCAGCCCGGCACCGACCATGCCGGTATTGCGACGCAGATGGTGGTCGAACGCCTGCTGGGCGAGGAAAAGAAAACGCGCCACGACCTCGGCCGTGAAAAATTCCTCGAACGCGTCTGGCAGTGGAAAGAGGAATCCGGCAACACCATCACCGGCCAGCTGCGCCGCCTCGGCGCGACGCCAGACTGGAGCCGCGAGCGCTTCACGATGGATGACGGGCTGAACAAGGCCGTCAACAAAGTCTTCGTGCAGCTGTTCAAGGAAAACCTGATTTACAAGGACAAGCGCCTTGTGAACTGGGACCCGAAGCTGCACACCGCCATTTCCGACCTTGAGGTTGAACCGCGCGAGACCAAGGGCAATATGTGGCACTTCAAAGACCCGATCAAGGGTATGGCCGACACGTTCATCGTCATCGCCACCACGCGCCCCGAAACCATGCTGGGTGATACGGCGGTTGCCGTGCATCCGGATGACGACCGTTACAAAGACCTTGTCGGCAAGATGGTCGTGCTGCCCATCACGGGCCGCGAAATCCCGATCGTGGCGGATAGCTATGCCGATCCCGAAAAGGGCTCGGGCGCCGTGAAAATCACGCCTGCGCATGACTTCAACGACTTTGAAGTCGGCAAGCGCCACAAGCTGCCCATGATTTCGATCATGGACAAGGATGCGAAAATCGCGGACCCCGACGGCGCGCAAGTGCCGGCGGCCTATATCGGCATGGACCGTTTCGACGCCCGCAAAAAAGTGCTGGAAGAAATCGAAGCGCTCGGGTTACTCGAAAAAATCGAAAGCCATATGTATCAGGTTCCCTATGGCGACCGTGGCGGCGTGATTATCGAACCGCTGCTGACCGACCAATGGTATGTCGATGCCAAAACGCTCGCCCAGCCCGCGATCAAGGCGGTCGATGAAGGCAAGACCAAATTCGTGCCTACGAACTGGACGAAAACCTATTACGAATGGATGAACAACATCCAGCCGTGGTGCATCAGCCGCCAGATCTGGTGGGGGCATCAGATTCCCGCGTGGTATGGGCCATCGGTTGAAAATGGAAAAGTCTCTTCATCTTTTGCAACGAAGTATTTTGTTAGCGAAAGCGAAGATGCAATGCTTGAGGAAGCACGCAACTACTATGGCTCAGGCGTAGAAGTCGTAATCGAAGATACGAGAGAAAAAGCATTCCTTCATGCTGATGGTATCGGGGATAATCCCAAAAGAGTTGTTTTATTCCGTGATGAAGACGTTCTTGATACATGGTTCTCCTCCGCACTGTGGCCGTTCTCCACGCTTGGCTGGCCGGAAAATACCGCAGAGGTGAAGCGTTATTACCCCGCCGAAACGCTCGTGACCGGTTTCGACATCCTGTTCTTCTGGGTCGCCCGCATGATGATGATGGGCATCCATTTCATGGGCGAAGTTCCGTTTAAAACGGTTTACATTCACGCGCTTGTCCGCGATGAAAAAGGCCAGAAGATGTCGAAGTCGAAAGGCAACGTCATCGACCCGCTGAAACTGATTGACGAGTATGGGGCTGATGCGTTGCGTTTTACTCTTACCTCTATGGCGGCGCAGGGGCGTGACGTAAAACTGGGCCCAAAAAACGTCGAAAGTAACCGTAATTTTTCGACTAAGCTGCGTAGTGCTGCGCGTTTCTGCGAGATGAATGGCTGCAAGCTCAAGCTGGATTTTAAGCCGGAAGGCGCAAAAATAGCACTTAATAAGTGGATTATTAGTGAGCTTGTTGTTGCAAGTGGGAAAGTGGCGGAAGCATTGAGAGCCTTCCGCTTTAATGAAGCGGCTAAACATCTCTCCGATTTCGCATGGGATATGTTCTGCGATTTGTATATCGAATTCACCAAGCCTGTGTTTTTTGGTTCGGACGAAAGCGCGAAACAGGAAACGCGCGACACAGCGGCTTGGGTGCTGGACCAGCTTCTTTTGCTGTTAAACCCTATTATGCCTTACGTAACGGAGGAGCTGCACATGCAGTTGCTCGGAAAGGAAGTGTCACCTGACAGGGCCGATTGGCTTCAATCAAAAAGCTGGCCAAAATACGACCTTAAGCTCGTCGATCAGGCTTCACGCGAAGAGCTGAACTGGGTTGTGGCGTTGATTTCAGAAATCCGTAGTGTCAGGTCGGTTATGAACGTGCCGGCGGCGGCACAGATTAGGATGCTTCTCCAGGGCGCGAACGGCACCAGCAAGCAGCGCCTGAAAACCTATAGCGATATTATTAAGCGCCTCGCACGCTTGTCTGAGGCTGAAGCGGATGATACGCCTGCGCCTAAAGGCTCCCTGCAAACTGTGATCGACGAGGCCAGTATCGTCCTGCCGCTCGCCGATGTGGTCGATATCAAGCTGGAAAGCGCGCGCCTGCAAAAAGAAATCGAGAAGGCGAATGCGAATATCGAGCGCATCAACAAGATGCTGAACAATCCCGCCTTCCTCGCGAAAGCGCCGGAAGAGGTGGTTGTGGAACAAACGGAGTCGCGCGCCGAAGCCGAAAACCTGAAGGCGAAACTGGCGCAGGCCCTCAAACAGCTTGAGGCCGCATGAGCCTGAAAGACAAAATGGGGCCGAACGCCTTCCGCTTTTTTCTCAACCTCTGGCCGCCGTTCCTTGGCGCCAATGTGAAGGTGAAGGAAATCAGTAAGGACTTTAACGATATCAAGGTCCAGATGAAGCTGCGCAAGTGGAACAGCAATTACGTCGGCACCCATTTTGGCGGCTCGATTTTCTCGATGACCGATCCGTTTTTTGCGATGATCCTGCTGAAAAACCTCGGCAAGGATTATATCGTCTGGGACAAATCGTCGGAGATCAAGTTCAAGAAACCGGGCAAGGGCACGATCAGCGCCCATTTCAACGTCAGCGCAGCGCGCCTGCAGGAAATCCGCGACCTCGCCGACAAAAACGACAAGGTCGAGCCGAAATTCGTTGTCGAGGTAAAGGACGAAAAGGGCGATGTGGTGGCCGAAGTCACCAAGACGCTCTATGTCCGCCGCAAGGACAAAGAGCCGAAACCGCGCGCGCCGAAGCCTTAATTTCATGCATACATAAACAAAGGAGAGGCAAGGCTATATAAAATAGCCTTGCCTCTCCCATTGGTCCGACCCTCTCGCGCTGCTATACACAGTCCCACAGGATTTGACCGGGGACAAAAGGGCAAGCGGCCGGAAAACAGGTGGAAAACGAAGATAACTATATGGTTTTGACACCGCTAGATGTCTTCGTTTTCCATTCAGTCCAATGCACA
>JADYYV010000196.1 GCA_020853455.1 Alphaproteobacteria bacterium
CAGAGCACGATTTCGGCGACATCATCGGGGAGGGGATAGCTGTGCATGTGATGCACCGGCACCGGCGTGCCGGAGACGACACCAAACCCAAGCTGTTCCGACGCATCGGGATGGTTGGCGAACAGCATCTGTTTCGACAGCGCATCGCGCACACCCGCCCAGACCGTTTGCGCCAGTTCGGCGCGGGCGGCCTGTGTCTGCGGTTCGCCGCGCGCCATCAATTCCTGTTTGATCAGGATGCTGCGGTAATTCAGCGTGACCGCGTCATATAATTTATTCTGCGGGCAGCTTTTCCATGCGCCGCTTTTCAGGCGGTAGCCGAAATGGGAGTCGCCGATCACCCAGACTTCATAAGGTTTCCGGCGCGGCAGCACCAGCGCGCCACTTGCAAGACGTTCGATGGACGCAAGGCCTAGACGCGCCCGCGCCTCCGCATTCATGCGCGCCGCCAGTTCGGAATAATCGGCAATCGACGCACCGGCGGGCAGGGCGCGCAGGGCATCCGCCGCCAGCTGCGACCCCCATTGACCCATCGTCCGCCCCTCATGCAACCAATCCGTCCGCACCCCGCCGACACCGTCAAAGATGCCGAAATAATCCGGCGTCTCGACAATCAGGTCTTCGGTCTTGTCGCCTTTGGCGGAGGCGAGGACGGTTTCGATGATGTGCATGTTTCTGCCTGCTTTTCTGGTCAGGGAGGTTGCATCATAATGTTTCGGAAGGATTAATCAAACATTCTTATATTATGGATATTAATTCTTCTCCCTCCTTGCAATCCCACCCCCTTTTGCTTAATTAATGGTGGTTAAATTTCGTCGTACTTATGAGGGTTCTGTGAACACTTCCAAAGCCAAGCTGGAGACGGTAAAAGCGCCGTCGAACATCGCGTCGCCGGACGAGATGCTGCAGTATTATAAAGACATGCTGCTGATCCGCCGCTTCGAGGAAAAGGCGGGGCAGCTTTACGGCATGGGCTTGATCGGCGGTTTCTGTCACCTTTATATCGGTCAGGAAGCGGTCGTGGTGGGCGTGCAGTCGGCGCTGAAAAAGGGCGACACGGTTATCACCGCATATCGCGACCACGGGCATATGCTGGCGACCGGCATGTCGGCCAATGGCGTGATGGCGGAGCTGACGGGCCGCAAGGGCGGCTATTCCAAGGGCAAGGGTGGCTCGATGCACATGTTCAGCCGCGAGAAGGGCTTCTACGGCGGCCACGGCATCGTGGGCGTGACGGGACCGCTGGGCGCGGGCCTTGCTTTCGCGCATAAATATCGCGGCGATGGCGGCATCAACTGCGCCTATTACGGCGACGGTGCGGCGAACCAGGGGCAGATTTACGAGGCGTATAACATGGCTGCGCTGTGGAAGCTGCCCGTGCTGTTCATCATCGAAAACAACAAATACGGCATGGGCACGTCGCAGACGCGCCATGCGGCGGGCGAGCTTTACAAGCGCGGCGAGGCTTACGGCATTCCGGGCGAGAAAATCAACGGCATGGATGTGCTGGTGGTGCGTCAGGCGGCGCTGAAAGCGGTCGAATATATCCGCGGCGGCAACGGCCCGATGATTTTGGAATTTTCGACGTACCGTTACCGCGGCCATTCGATGTCCGACCCCGGCAAATACCGCACGAAGGAGGAGGTCGAGGAGATGCGCGAGCATCACGACCCGATCGACACCATCCGCACGGTGCTGACCGACACCGGCAAGTTCACCGAAGACAATTTCAAGCAGATCGAAAAAGAAGTGAAGGCGGTCGTGAACGAGTCCGCCGAATTCGCCCAGCAAAGCCCGGAGCCCGATGCGTCGGAACTCTGGACAGACGTAATGTTGTAAGGAGGGCGCGAACATGTCCATTCAAATTCTGATGCCCGCACTGTCGCCCACGATGACCGAAGGCAAGCTTGCCAAATGGGTCAAGAACGAAGGCGACGCGGTGAAGCCCGGCCAGGTGATCGCCGAAATCGAAACCGACAAAGCGACGATGGAAGTCGAAGCGGTCGATGAAGGTATCCTCGGCAAAATACTCGTGCCCGCCGGCACCGAAGGCGTTGCTGTGAACACGCCCATCGCCGTGCTGCTGGAAGACGGCGAAAGCGCTGGCGATGTTGCCGCGCCCAAGGCGGCACCGAAAGCCGAAGCAAAAACCGAAGCGGCGCCTGCGCCGTCCTGCAATCCGCAATCCGCGCCGCAGCCTGCTGTTGCCGCGCCTGCGCCTGAAAAGGAATGGACGGGCGCGACGGCCTCCGTCACCGTGCGTGAAGCATTGCGCGACGCGATGGCCGAAGAAATGCGCCGCGACGGCGAAGTCTTCGTCATGGGCGAGGAAGTGGCGGAATATCAGGGCGCGTACAAAGTGACCCAAGGGCTGCTGCAGGAATTCGGCGACAAGCGCGTGATTGATACGCCGATCACCGAATACGGCTTTGCCGGTATCGCAACCGGCGCGGCGTTCGCTGGCCTGAAACCCATCGTCGAATTCATGACCTGGAACTTCGCCATGCAGGCGATCGACCATGTGATCAACTCGGCCGCCAAGACGCTCTATATGGCGGGCGGTCAGCTGGGTTGCCCCATCGTGTTCCGCGGCCCGAACGGCGCGGCATCCCGCGTGGGCGCGCAGCACTCGCAATGCTTCGCCAGCTGGTATGCGCATTGCCCGGGCCTGATCGTGATGGCGCCGTGGTCGGCTGCGGATGCGAAAGGCCTGCTGAAAGCGGCTATCCGCAACCCGAACCCCGTCGTGTTCCTTGAAAACGAAATGATGTACGGCCAGACATTCGACATTCCGGCCGACCCCGATTTCATCCTGCCCATCGGCAAGGCGAAGATCGAGCGCGCGGGCACCGACGTCACCATCACCGCCTTCAGCCGCATGGTCGGCGTGGCGCTGCAGGCGGCGGATAAGCTGGCGGAACAGGGCATCAGCGCGGAGGTCATCAACCTGCGCACGCTGCGCCCGCTGGATACCGAAACGATCATCCAGTCTGTCAAGAAAACCAACCGCCTCGTGTCTGTCGAGGAAGGCTGGCATTATTCGGGTATCGGGTCGGAAATGGCCGCGATCATGATGGAAAAATGCTTCGACGACCTCGATGCGCCCGTTGTGCGCGTCTATGGTGCGGATGTTCCCATGCCCTATGCCGCGAACCTGGAAAAGCTTGCGCTCCCGCAGGCGAATGACATCATCGCAGCCGCGAAAAAGGTGGCCTATGCCGCATAACGTATTGATGCCCGCGCTCTCGCCCACCATGACCGAAGGCAAGCTTGCCAAATGGGTTAAGAAGGAAGGGGACAAGGTTAAGGCAGGGCAAGTCCTTGCCGAAATCGAAACCGACAAGGCGACGATGGAAGTCGAAGCGGTCGATGAAGGCACGCTCGCCAAAATCCTCGTCCCCGCCGGCACCGACGGCGTGAAGGTCAACACCCTGATCGCCATTTTGCTGGAAGACGGCGAAGACGCCGCCGCGCTGAAAAACGTCAGCAATGATGTGAAAGCACCCGCCGCGGCATCGAAAGCCGAAGCTGCTGCTGCTCCCGCTGCAGCAAAGCCGGCAGCCGCGCCGCAACCCGTCGCGCATCAGGCAACCGGCACCCGCATCTATGCCAGCCCGCTCGCCAAACGCATTGCGAAAGAAAAAGGTATTGATCTTTCGACCATCAAGGGCTCCGGCCCGCATGGCCGTATCGTGAAATCCGACCTCGAAGGCGGAAAGGGCGGTCATGTCGCTCCGGTCGCCGCTGGTGCAGCACCGAAGGCCGTGGCGCATGCCGCTGGTCCCGATGCAAAGGCGCTGGCAGATGCTTACGGCATTCCCTACAAGCTGATCCCCAACAACGGCATCCGCAAAGTTGTCGCGCGTCGTCTGCTTGAATCGAAACAAACCGTCCCGCATTTCTACCTCTCGGTCGATTGCGAGCTGGATGCGCTGCTGGCTGTGCGTAAACAACTGAACGATGCAGGCCAAAGCTACAAAATCTCCGTCAACGATTTCGTCATCAAGGCAACGGGCGTGGCGCTTGCGCAATACCCCGCCGCCAACGTGTCGTGGACCGATGAAAACGTCGTGCAGTATGAACGCGCCGATGTGTCTGTCGCGGTCGCAACCGCCAACGGCCTCATTACGCCAATCATCAAGGACGCCGCGAACAAGAGCCTGAAAGACATCTCGAACGAGATGAAGGAACTTGCGGGTAAAGCCAAGGACGGCAAGCTGAAACCCGCCGAATTCCAGGGCGGCACGATTTCCGTCTCCAACCTCGGCATGTTCGGCATCAGCAACTTCGCCGCCATCGTCAACCCGCCGCAGGGCGCGATCCTTGCGATTGGCGCTGGCGAACAGCGCGCGGTTGTTAAGGACGGTCAGGTCAAGGTCGCAACCGTGATGACCGTCACCATGTCCACCGATCACCGCTGCATCGACGGCGCAATCGGCGCTGAATACCTGCAGGTATTCAAAAAGCTGATCGAAAACCCGATGAGCCTGATTTTGTGAACAAGACAGTCACGCCATTCCTGATGTTCGAGGGCAGGGCGGAAGAGGCGATGAATTTCTACATCAGCCTTTTCGCGGACGGTCGCATTGATGACATCAAGCGCTATCCCGCTGGCGGCGCAGCCAAGGCCGGTTCGGTCATGACAGCGCGCTTCACCATCGGCGACCAGACTTTCATGGTGACCGACAGCATCGTGAAGCATGAATTCACCTTCACACCATCCATGTCGATCTTCGTCGAATGCGCGGACGAGGCGGAACTGGCCGACCGCGCCGTGACGCTTGCCGATGGCGGCCAAGTCTATATGCCGATGGACAATTACGGTTTCAGCCGCAAATTCGCCTGGGTGGGCGACCGCTTCGGCGTTTCGTGGCAATTGAATCTTCAGTAGGAGTTTTCCCATGAGCGAACAGCAATTCGATATCGTTGTTTTAGGCGCAGGCCCCGGCGGTTACGTGGCCGCCATCCGGGCATCGCAGCTGGGTTTCAAGACCGCGATTGTGGAGCGTGAAAATCTCGGCGGCATCTGCCTGAACTGGGGCTGCATCCCGACCAAGGCGCTGCTGCGATCGTCGGAAATCCATCATTTGCTGCATAACCTCGACGCTTATGGGCTTAAGGCTGAAAATATTTCCTTCGATTTCAAAAAAATCATCGACCGTTCGCGCAAAGTCGCGGGGCAGTTGTCGGGCGGCATCAAACACCTGATGAAGAAGAACAACATCACCGTTTTCGACGGCACGGGCAAGCTGCTGGGCAAGAACAAGCTGTCCGTCACCAAAGACGGCAAACCCGTCGCCGACCTGAAAGCGCCGCATATTATTATCGCAACCGGCGCGCGTGCGCGCGTTCTGCCCGGTCTTGAACCCGACAAGCTGGTCTGGACATACCGCGAAGCCATGACACCCACCGAAATGCCGAAATCGCTGCTGGTCATCGGATCGGGCGCGATCGGTATGGAATTTGCCAGCTTCTACAAAAACATGGGCGCACAGGTGACGGTGGTTGAATTGATGGACCGCATCCTGCCCGTCGAAGACGCGGATATTTCTGCGTTTGCACGCAAGGCATTTGAAAAGCAGGGCATGAAAATCATGACCGGCGCGAAAGTTGCCAAGCTGAACCGCGGCGCGAATGATGTGGAGGCGGAGATTGATACCGCCGGCAAGATTGAAAAAATCAAGTTCGATCGCGTGATTTCCGCTGTCGGCATCGTCGGAAATTCCGAAAACCTCGGCCTTGAAAACACCAAGGTCAAGGTTGATCGCGGCCATATCAAGGTCAATGAATGGCTGCAGACGGACGAACCCGGCGTTTACGCCATCGGCGATGTCGTGCAGGGCCCGTGGCTGGCGCACAAGGCGAGCCATGAGGCCGTCATCTGCGTTGAAAAGATTAAAGGTCTGAATGATGTTCATCCGCTGAAGGTCGAAAACATTCCCGGCTGCACCTATTGCATGCCGCAGGTGGCATCGGTCGGGCTGACCGAAGCGAAGGCAAAAGAAAAAGGTTATCAGGTTAAGGTCGGCAAATTCCCCTTCATCGGCAACGGCAAGGCGATTGCGCTGGGCGAGCCGGAAGGATTCGTCAAAACCGTGTTCGACGCGAAAACCGGCGAACTGCTGGGCGCGCATATGATCGGCGCGGAAGTGACCGAAATGATTCAGGGCTACGGCATCGCCAAGACGCTGGAAACGACCGAGATCGACCTGTTCCACACCGTCTTCCCGCATCCGACATTGTCGGAAATGATGCATGAGTCGGTGCTGGATGCGTATGGCAAAGTGATCCATATGTAAGCCGTCATCCCAGCGAAGGCTGGGATGTCGCGGGGCGAAGCCACGCTTTTATAAAGACCCGCAGATGCGCGGGAGATGCCAGCCTACGCTGACATGACAGGTCAAGTCGATTAAACAATCTTCTCGTAATAATCCAGCTCTGCCTTGTCCAGCATGCCGCGATGGACGAAGGTGTAGCCGCATTTTTTGTAGAATTCGCTGGCGCCGCCGGAGCCGACATATGAATCAAGGCGCACGGCTTTGACGCGCAATTTGCGCGCGCGGCTTTCGATTTCATAGAGGGCGGAGCGGCCCAAGCCTTTGCCCTGAAATTTCGGGTCGATCGACATGTTACGCAGGTAACAGGCGGGCGTGCTCTGGCGTTTGAACCACGGCTTTGAATCGCGGTCGGTTTTTTCGACATCAAGCGTGAAAGTGCCGGCAAGGCGGCCGTCTTCGACCACGACGAACAGCGTGTTATCGGTCAGCTTGCTGAGCAGGGAGCTGAGGAGCGAGACGTTAGACCACGGGCCTTTACCGTGTTTGCGCGTCAACTCGTCCGCCGCCGCTTTGCGCAGCTTGTAGATATCCAGCACCTCGCTCAGGCGTGCGCGTCGGATATTGACCATTTTTAACTCTCCGTGAATCTCTCCGGCCGCTTTCATGCGACTCTGTTCAATAACTTTGCCATAGATATCAATGCCTTGCAAGTTTCCCGAAAAAGAGTTGCCGTTTGGCAAAACACGGCTAAATTACTGTACATGGACAACGACATCGACACAGCCCCCGAAGCAAACGAAAAGAAAAAATCCGAGTTCCGCCACCCGGAAAAGCGGAACCGTCCCGACACGCCAATCCTGCGCAAGCCCGAATGGATCCGGGTCAAAGCGCCCGTGTCCCCCGAATATCACGAGACAAAAAACCTCGTCCAAAACCTCAAGCTCAAGACGGTTTGCGAAGAAGCCGCATGCCCGAATATCGGCGAATGCTGGAAACAGAAACACGCGACCTTCATGATTTTGGGCGCGACCTGCACACGTGCCTGTTCGTTTTGCAACGTCGCGACCGGCATTCCGGATAAACTCGATCCGTTCGAGGCAGCGCGCGTGGCGATTGGCGTGCAGAAACTGGGCCTGAAACACGTCGTCATAACCTCCGTCGATCGCGACGATCTGGAAGATGGCGGGGCGGAACAGTTCGTGAAGGTCATCAACGAAATCCGTCGCCTGTCCGCCGGCACGACAATCGAAATCCTGACGCCGGATTTCAAGGACAAAGATAACGCGATCGAACCCATCGCTGTTGCGCGCCCTGATGTGTTCAACCACAACCTTGAAACCGTGCCGCGCCTGTATCCGACGATACGCCCGGGTGCGCGTTACTTTACGTCGCTGGAACTGCTGAACCGTGTCAAGAAAATCGACCCGTCTATTTTCACCAAATCCGGCCTGATGGTCGGCCTTGGCGAGACAAAACAGGAAGTGATGCAGGTCATGGACGACCTGCGCGCGGCTGATGTGGATTTCCTGACCATCGGCCAATACCTGCAACCCACGCCGAAACATGCGGCGGTCGATCGCTTCGTCACGCCGGAAGAATTCAAGAGTTACGAAACCATCGCGCGCGCCAAGGGATTCCTGATGGTCGCGGCATCGCCGTTGACGCGTTCTTCGCACCACGCGGATTCGGATTTCCAGAAAATGCGCGCCGCGCGCGAGGCGAAGCTGGCCTCGGCTGGCAAGTAAATGCCATCCCATTCCGAAAAACGCATCCTGCCGTATTCGTCGGAACAGCTGTTCGACCTTGTGATGGATATCGAAAAATATCCCGAATTCCTGCCGTGGTGCCTGGCCGCGCGCGTGAATGAAAAGAAAAAAGCGGATCTGAGCGCCGATGTGATCGTCGGTTACGGCCCGTTCCGCGAAAAATTTTCATCGCATGTGAAATTCAAAAAACCCAGGGAAATCGAAGTGCATTATTTGCAGGGGCCGATGAGCCAGCTGGAAAATAAATGGATGTTCAAGGATGTGCGCGGCGGGCAGTGCGAGGTCGATTTTTACATCGACTTTTCACTAAAAACAAAGCTGTTTGAAAAAATCGTCGATCAGTTCTTTCATCGCGCGCTTGTCAAAATGATCAACGCCTTCGAAGCGCGGGCATTGCAGCTTTACGGCGGCAGGAAGCATTAAATCGCGTCGATTTCGCGCTTGATGAAGTTAAGGGCCGTTTCAACGGTTTCCAGCCGCACGGCGGAACGATCGCCGCCAAACAGGTTTTTCACCGCAAAACTTTTTCCCGTTTTTCCGTTCGCGACACCGATATAGACAAGTCCGACAGGCTTGCTTTCGGTCGCACCGCCGGGGCCGGCGATGCCGGTTGCGGAAATGGCGATATCAGCCTTCGATGCCGCCAGCGCGCCGGTCGCCATTTGCAATGCGACATCGTCACTGACTGCGCCCGTCCGTTCCAGCAGTGCGCGGTCGATGCCCAGCTCCTTGATTTTTGAATCGTAGGAATACGAAATATATCCGCGATCCACGACATCGGAAGATCCCGGCACTTCGGTCAGGCACGCCATGATCAGGCCGCCCGTGCAGGATTCAGCGGAAACAAGCTTCAGCTTTTTCTTGCGCGCTTCGTTCAAAATAGCGGCGGCGAGGCTCAGCAGATGTTCGGGGAAAAGTGCCATCGGTGCTTTCTGGTTCAGGCCGGAAGATAGAACATGGCGACGCCGCAAGTGCCAAGGAAGGCGTAAATACCGGCGACAACATCGTCCATCATGACATCGATGCCGCCGATGCTGCGGTTATCGAAGAAGGACGCGGGCCAGGGCTTGTAGATATCGAACAGCCGGAACAGGAAGAACGCGACCCACCACAAATCCATATGGCCTTCGGCGGGAATGGCGGCGATCCACATGCCGACAACTTCATCGACCACGATCGACTGGTCATCGACGGCGCCCGATTTTTTGCCGAAACGGTCGGCGGCGACGGTGCCGATGCACAGCAACGCAAGAGCGGCCAAGGCAAGGCCGATCGGGCCGCTGACATGCGCAATTGCGTAACCGAAGGGGATCGCGGCAAGCGAACCGATTGTGCCGGGTGCGGGACGCAGGAAGCCGGAACCGAACCATGACGACAGCCAGCAATGCCACTCCGTCAGTTTCATGCCGCCCGGGATCGGCTTGATGCGTGGCTTCAGTTTCTTGATCCAGCCCCAGATTTTTTCGCGCCAGATGACGATGGGCAGCAACAGCACCAGCAGCAGGCCGATTTGCTGGACGGTCATGCCGCTGGCCGCGACCGCCAGGTCATGCGAGTCCGGCACATGCGCCGGCGGCGTGCCGGTTTCGGTGCCGGTGGCGCCCGTTTTGTCTGTGGTGGCGGTCGTCGTCGCGGTCGATGCCATTTATTATGTTCCCCATTTCCTGATGTCATCATCCCGCAGGACGGGGCGCGATGTAAAGGGCAGGCGCACGGTGGCGACGGCTTCTGCCGCGATGCCTTCGCGTCTTCCGGTAAATCCCAAACCTTCGGTCGTGGTCGCCTTGACGCTGACACGGTTGAGCGGCAGCGCCAGTATCTCGCCGATTTTCGCGCGCATGGCGTCGCGGTGGGGACCGATCTTGGGTGCTTCGCAGATAATCGTCACATCGACATGGCTGATGATGCCGTCTTGCGCCGCGATCAGGTCGGCTGCATGGCGCAGGAATTTCGCGCTATCGGCGTTTTTCCAGCGGGCATCGGTCGGCTTGAAATGCATGCCGATATCGCCGTCGCAAATGGTGGCCAGCAGCGCATCTGTAATGGCATGCAGGCCGACATCGGCGTCGGAATGACCTTCCAAAACATGCGAGTGCGGCAATTCAATCCCGCATATCATCAGCTTACGTCCGGTTTGTTCAATCAATCTATGAACATCATAACCTGTGCCGGTGCGGATATCGCCGCACCGCGCGGCGATGCTTTGCTCCATCAGCGCGAGGTCTTCGGCGTGCGTAACCTTGAAATTGCCTTTTTCTCCAGCGATGATTTTGACCGATGGCCCCGCGATTTCGCATAGCGCTGCATCATCGGTCAGCGATTTATCGGCATGCATGCGGTGCAGGGCGAGGATAGTATCGAATTTGAAGGCTTGCGGTGTCTGGATTGCGTAAAGGTTATCGCGGCTTTCGGTCTTTACGCCATCAGCGCTCGCGCGTTTGATGGTATCCACCACGGGCAAGCCGGGAATGACGGCGTCATTGTTTTTCAGGGCATTGCAGATATCGGTTATCAGATCGCTTGAAAGACCGGGACGTGCCGCATCATGGATCAGGATGTAATCGGGCTTGTCGCGTCTGGCGATTTCCTCCAACCCCTTCAGCACCGATTGCTGACGCGTACCGCCGCCATGCAGGGCGGGAATAGCGGGCGCGACAGCGGCAAACCGTTCGGCGTGGTCGGGATGAATTGCAACATATACCGATTTAATATCAGCATGTTGTGAAAAAATATCTACAGACCAGTTGAGGATGGGGCGGCCCAGCAGCGGCTGATATTGCTTCGGAATACCCGCGCCGAACCGTTCTCCCGAACCGGCAGCAACGATAAGAACAGCAATGTTAGGCTTTTTATTATCCATAATGCAATAAAAGAGAGTTGTTCGCGCGACCTGTGGCAACTGTAAAGACGCTCTATATATCGGTCAACGCTTGTTATTTGCCTAAAAATAGGGCAAAAATGCGCTGTGCATAAAAAATAGGCGGGAGCAACCGCCTGCATAAATAATAGGCACGAGGTGTCGTGATGTCCGGATTGAAAGAGACTGCAAAGGTTCTGCCGCTTGCCCGCGCGCCCGAAACCCCGGCGCTCGCCATGCTGCAGGCGCTGCCCGATGCCGTGCTGGCCGTCATGACCGATGGCCGCATCCTGTTCTCCAACCACGGCGCGCAGGCGTTCTTCGGCATGGGCGAAAAGGCGCTGGCGGGCAGGACGCTGTCAGCCCTGCTGGGCGACGACAGTTTGGCGCATGAAGCCATGCTGTCGGGGCAGGCCGTCACCCTGCACGATATCACCCTGACAGGAAAGCCGGTCGCGAGCCTCTCCGCCGTGCCGATGGAGGAGGGGTGGTTCATGCTGGTCATTCACGCCGAGACACTGCCTTCAAAAAACGGCTGGACCGCCAAGATCAAGAATTCGATCAAGCCAGCCCAGCATCTAGCCCGTATGCTGGCGCATGAAATCAAAAATCCGCTTTCCGGCATCCGTGGCGCTGCGCAACTGCTGACGACTTCGGTCCAGTCGCAAGACGACCGCGAACTGGCGGAACTGATCGCAGCCGAAACCAGCCGCGTGTTTCGCCTGATCGACAAGGTCAACGTCTTTGACGACGCCCCGCAGGAACAATATGCGCCCGTAAACCTCCATTCCGTTTTGGAGCATGTCGAAAAAATCGCACGGTCGGGATTTACGGGCGTGACAATCCATCGCCGCTATGACCCGTCGCTGCCC
>JADYYV010000197.1 GCA_020853455.1 Alphaproteobacteria bacterium
CCCGCCATCATCAATGTGCCGCCCGATTGCATCTGCACCGTCGTCTGCGCGCGGCGCACCGACAGGCCCGGGATGATCGTGTTGATCAGCGTCACGCTGTTCGCTTCCGACCGCTCGGACACTTCCGAGGTCAGCTGCAGCGAAATGCGGTCCTGATCCAGCACGGTCGGGATAAAGTTGAGCGACACGCCGAACTGGCGGAATTCGATCGTGACGTTGCCGTCCTGGTCGCGTCCGGCCGGCACGGGGAATTCGCCGCCGGCCAGGAAGCCCGCGGTTTCGCCCGAAATGGCGGTCAGGGTCGGTTCGGCCAGCGTGTTGATCAGGCCGTCGCGTTCAAGCCCGCGCACGTCGATGTTGAACGGGCCGAAATGGCCGCCCGGCGGATCGACGGTCAGCACGCCGTTGCCGAACTGGGTCAGCGCCGACAGGCCGACGCCGGTCGCGGTGTCGAAATCGGTGCCGTTGATGCTGACGCCAAGCTCGCGCAGCACATCGCGCTGCGCCTCCAGCACTTTTACCTTCAGCATGACCTGCTGCTCGCCTGCGACCGTCATCAGATCAACCAGCGTGCGGTTGGCCGCGCCCGCGCCGACAAAGCGGCTGGCGACGTCGCGGATCTGGTTGGCGATCATGGCAGAGGACGCGCGGCCCTTCAGCACGACGCTGTTATTGACGGTGGAAACGGTGATCTTTTCCTTGGGGAACAGGTTTTTCAGCGTGCTGCGCAGCGTCGCGTCATCGACCGAGACATGCACGGCGATATCGGCCAGCTGGTTGCCTTCCGCGTCAAAGGCCAGGATGTTGGTGTCGCCCACGCCGCGCCCGACCACATATAAACGGTCCGCGCGCAAAGACCCCACATCGGCGATGCCGGGGTTGGCGACAAGAATGTCGGCCGCCGGTTTCGACAGCACGATCGTTTCGGCCTTGCCGGCGACCAGCGTGACGCTGGGCGACGCCGCCCCTTGCGCAACGACCGAAAGGCCGGCCGTCCACAGGACGACCGCCGCCGTTGCGACCAGCCGTTTGCCAAGGCTCTGTTTCATGATGGATGTCATGAGATGTTTCATGGGTTTCCTCCCTGTTGTCCGGCGGCGCGGACGGGTACGTTCTGTACGGTGTTGCCGTTATAGACCCTGACTGTGGCGGCGGGGCCGCCCGTGGTCATGACCTGGTTCAGTTTGCGTATGACTTCGGATGTGCCGGCTTCGGTCGTGAGCGGTGTCACGACGGATTCAGCGGTGTCTTTTTCGCCGATGCGGCGCAGCGCCAGCGACAATTCGCCCATCTGCGCTGCCAGCGCCAGTACCTCGGCGCCTTCGCGCGTGACTTCGACCGTCACGACCTTGGCGATCTTCGCCTCGCGGCCTTCGTCCTTAAAGGACTGGTCGACGGCCATGACTTTCACGTTTGACAGAACTGTCTGGCTGGCGAAACGGCCGATCAGCACCTCGCCCACCGCCTGCGTCGGGCCGGGCAGGTTCGCCTGGTACGAAAGAATGATATCGACGTTGTCACCGGGGGCGACGAAGCCGCCGACCGAGGTCACGTCGTTGATGCGCAGGCCGACGGCGCGCATGCCGGGGGAAATGGTCGCGGCCAGAAAGTTCTTGCCGCCCTTCACGTCGGGGATCAGCGCCTGACGCGTGATCGGCTCCCCGCCTTCGACGGTGCGGCGCAGCGGCGTGTCAAAAATTTCGGGCATCTTGCCGTCGGCGTAATCTTCGCGTTTGTAGACGCCGCTATACATGCCGCCCGACGGCCACGGTTCCCAATGCACGTTTTCGTTTTTCAGCTTTTCGCCGATCAGCATCTGCTTGTTCGCGACCAGCACCTGCGCCGACGTATCCGCTTTGGCCGGGCCTTTCGGGGACACTTTGGCCTGCACGATAAGGGCGACGACAATCGCCACCATCAACGCGCCGCCCATGACCATTAATACGCTTCTATTCATGATAACTCCCCAATCGGATAGTACCCCGATTTCATTCTTGCACAGGAAACCCTGAATGTGTCCAGAAAAAAATGTGGATTCTTAATGGATTATTTTAAAAAGCTCACCTAATTGGTGAGTTATGAGTCCGCCATGCAACAGAGCCATCCATGCTCCGAAACTTATGGCAATGCCATATGGAATCTTGTTCTCGCCCTTTTGCGCCGCCGCGACCCAGCCGCCGTCGCGCGGGTTGCTGAACGGCTTTTTCTTTTTCATCCAAAGCGTAAGCACGCCGATCACGCCGCCCGCAACGGCCATCCAGAACACGAAAACCATCACGCCCTGCGCCGCGATCCAGATCGCCAGCGCCGATGCGAATTTGGAATCCCCGCCGCCCATCATGCCCGCCACGAACATCAGGTAGGTCACGATAAAAATAATCGCGAGCGCCAGGAAATGTTTCCATAGCGGGTCAAAAACTTCCGGCGACGCGACGCAGGCGACGGCGAACGCCGCCAGCACGATCACGGAATAAAGGTTGGGAATGCGCAAAGACGTCGCATCCGACACGCACGCCATCAGCGTGACCACGAAAACGATGGCGATGCAGGACAGGACGATCATGGACAAAAGCGCCTTCGGCAGGGAACGGCGGGCGCGCGTGACAGTTGCGCACGGCCTTGGGTTGATCCGGAAAAAATCAGGCGAACTGCTGCAGAATTGAATCGAAGAACGCGCCCAGTTTGGAGCCCAGCACGATGACGACGGCCGAGATAGCGAGTGCGATGCCGGCTGCGATCAGTCCGTATTCGATCGCCGTTGCGCCGTCGCAGGTGCTGATAAACTTTTTGACCAATTGCTTGAACATGAAAAAACCCCTTAGATGCCCCAAGCCCGAAAATACAAAGCTTCCCCTATACTTTCATTTTAGTGCCGCCATGATTAATGCACTGTTAAAAAGCGTCATCACATGGTTAACGCCGCCCGCTAAAACAAAAGCCCGCCTTTGTATGACGGGCTTCTGTTTCGCGGTGTATCCGGCGTCTATTAGCCCAGCTTGTCCGACACGCTGGTGAACAGTGTGTTCAGTTTCGAGCCGAGCACGAAGACGATGGCAGCGATAGCGACCGCGATGCCGGCTGCAATCAGGCCGTACTCGATTGCGGTTGCGCCTTCTTCGTTGCGAATGAATTTCTTAAGCATATTACCCTCCATAGGTATGTTTGTGTTTTGTGTTTGCGTTCGTTGTAAGGTTGTGAACCCGCTCCCTTATATCTTTATCATACTGCGGATTCGCTTAACATTCAGTAAATAGAGGGTGTAGGACAGGTTAATTTACAAGTATTCGCACAAATTCTGCAGTTATCAGGGGTTTTATTTGCATCAAATTTGATATTATAAAAAGTATTTAAAATTGTTCTTAGTCATCCCTTGTAATCAAAAGGAAAAAGCCGGAAATCGCTTTCCGGCTTTTCTTTAACGGTTGTGATTCAGTTGCAACACTTAATAGACGACGTGCAGAGAGTTCAGCTGGTTTGCGATTGTCGTAAACACGTTTTGCAGCTCCGCCCCCGACGGCGAGACGAAGGCATAGGCGGGGCTGGTCGCGCAATTCTTCAGCATCGTCTTGCTGGCACTCGATACGCCGGTGCCAAGCGCGATGGTATAGATCAGGATGTCGCGGTTCTTGATCGTCGTGCACAGGTTGAGCGTGCGCGTATCAAGCGTGTTTTCCGCCGTCGTCTGGCTGGTTGAAATACGCCCGTCCGACAGCTTGCCATAGGCGGTGTAGTTATTGGCGCCGAAGGTGTTGTCCCCGTCCGTCATCAGGATGATCACCTTGTTCATGCCGGGATGGTCATAGGGCAGCGGCAGTTTCGGCTCGGTCGAGTCCATCACGCCGCCCCACATGCCCGCCCAGCGCGGGCTGAGCATGCGCCAGCCCCAGGCAAGGCCGAGGTTGATCATGGTGGCGCCGCTGGGCCGCATCGCGGCGATCTTCGCGTCGATATCCGACCGCACGTTGGTCATCGACAGCGAAGGCGCGGTGCAATACATGTTGGGGCCGATCGCGCGCAGCGTCGATGTGTTAAACACGCCGATGGCGGGGTCATAGACATAGGTGGGGCCGTTGCCGCAATCCGACAGCACCTTTACCGACAGGTTGTCGATCACGCCCTCGAAACCGTCGGAAGTCGTGATGGTGACGGTCGAGCCGCTGCTGGGCTTGAGTGTTTCGGTATAAGTCCCGGGCTCCGACTCGGTCGTCGTCGATCTGTTGCCGACCGTGACTTTCACGGAGCCGGTCGTGCTGTTCACGATGGTATAGGTGACGTAGTAGTTCTGGTTGCTGGAGATCGCAGTCGAAAGCGAGGCGGTTACCTTGCTGCTGAGCGTGATGTGCTTGACGCTCAGGTTATCGACGGTGCCGACAAATCCGTTCGCGGTGTAAAAACCGACAAGCCCCGAGTTGCTGGCCGTGATCGTTTCGGTATAGGTGCCGGGCGATGTGCGCGCCGTGCCGTAGGCGCCGCCGATATTCGCACTGACGGAACCGGCGCTGACGCTGTTGACGGTGAAGGTGACTTCGTATTTGTCGCCCGAAACAAGCGCCGTCGTCGGGCTGCGCGTGGCGGTTGTGGCCAGCGCGGGCGTAAATGAAATATTGTCGATGCTGCCCTTGAATCCGTCGGTCGTCGCAAAGCCCGCGGTTGTGCCGGCGCCGGCGGTGATCGTGTCGGTATAGGTGCCGGTCGCGGAGCGCGCCGTTGCCGCGCTGGTGCCGCCGATCTGCGACTTGATCGATCCTGTCGTGCGCGCCGTGATGGTATAGGTGACCTGGTAGGGCGCGCCGGAAATGACCGCCGGCGACGGCGTTTCCGTGACCGATGAATTGGCCGTGGTCGATTTCGTCACCACGCCGCTCGCAATCGACCAGCCGGAGCCGAGCGACCAGTTGGCGGTCGAGGAGAAGCTGCCGTTAATCGCGCTATCCGTCATCGCGTGCGACAGCGTGCCGCCCGCAATCGACCAGCCGGGCCCGGTCGTCCAGCCGGTGGAAGATGCGAAATCGCCGTTCGTCACGATGTTGGTGGGGGTCGCCTTGGTCAGCACACCGCTGCCGATCGACCAGTCATTGCCCAGCGTCCAGCCGGTGCCGGACGCAAAGCTTCCGTTCGACACGATTTCGCTGCCGACCGAGCGATACCAGACGTTCGACGTGGTGGAGCTGCAGGCGGAATAGTAACGCTTGAATTTCGCCGTGGTGGTTTCCGACACGTCGAGCGCATAGGGAGGATCGTCGGTGACGTCGCGGTTGCTCGCCTCGCGCGCCTCGACGCAGCCCGCCCAGCCTTCGGGCCCGTAGTCATAGGAATCCGCCGTGACCCAGTCAGAGCGTTCCGGGCCCACGTTCACGTCCTGCGAAAACGGCACGACGCCGACGAACAGCGTTTCAACCTTGGAAGTAGGGCCGTAAAGGATGTCGAGCAGCTTGGTCGCCGCCGTCTTGGACGCCTGGATCTTGGTCGCGCCGCCGCCGGCATCCTCGTTCATCGAGCCTGTGTTGTCCATGACCATCACCAGCTCGAGCCCGGTGATCTCGCGGCGAACGATGGTTTCGGCGAAGACGTCGATATATTCCTGCCCGAAAATGTTCATGAAAACCGTGCGTGTTTTGGATTTCGCATGCACGTCGACCATGCCGGGCGGCGTCTGGACGGTGATGTCATACGCCTCGCCAAGCGCGCCTTCCGGATAGTTCGCGTCGAAATAGGCGCGGATGCGCTCCTCCACCTCGGCCGCCGTGCCGTCGGTGTTACCGCCGGCAAGCGCCGCCTTGTCGAGCGCGCCCGACAGGCGCGTTTTCAGGTTGTAGGCCTGCGCCAGATCGACCGCGACACCGGCGGCCGCGAAAAACGCGGGCATACAGAACACAACCACCAGGGCCACGACACCGGACGTATCGGCGATCCAGCGGCGGATGGATGCCGTCAGGCCGCGTTTTTCAGGCGCGCGGGATTGTCCGCCGCCACGCAGATTTTTTTTCAGCATGTCGTTCCTCCTGTGGAACAGGGAATATAGCCGGTGGCAACCTTGCGGCCGCGGGCGAAGGATTCAATCTTCATCACGATCGGGCCCGCGAAGTACGAGGTGAAAATCGGCGTGAAAACATAGCGCACGGTCACCGCCAGCACACCTTCGTTCTGCGCGCCCAGACCCTCCGTGCGGGGCAGGATTTCGGTGTTCGCCGTCATGTTGAAGGTGCGGCGCCATTGCACGGTCGGCACCTTGGTCGTGCCGATGAACTTGACGCTGGCGATATCCACGCCATAGGAATCCGTCGGGTACGGCATCATCGCCATGCGGCCCGCCACGATCGCGTCGTCGATATCGGCGGGTTTCGCCTCCACCTCGCGCGTCAGCAGGTCGCTGACCGTCTGCGTCGCGTTGGTCACCTTCTGGTTGGTCACGAGGCCGATGCCGGTGTCGATCGTGCCGCACAGGATAAGCAGCAGCAGCGGAAACATGAATCCCGCTTCGACCGCCGCCGTCGCGCCGTCGTCCCGCATCCATTTGACAAATCCGCGCATCATGTTTTTGAAGCCTTTAACAGTTCAACGGGTTGAGCGAGGTGCAATAGGGTTCCGTGCGGATCACGACCGTCGCCATATGGGCAAGCCATTCCTGCCCCGACCCCGCCGTCAGCATGGTGCCAAGGAACGGGGTATAGAAATGCCATTGATAATAGGCGCGCACGA
>JADYYV010000198.1 GCA_020853455.1 Alphaproteobacteria bacterium
GAGATAGCCCATCTTCCACGCAGCACCTGCGCCGCCCGCCAGAATCAGGATAGGAACAAGGGCGAAAAGGATGATTTTCTACTTGCCGAATTTCGACGGCGGCGCTTCGCCCTCTGCGCCGTCGGCCGCGGGCGCTTCGCCGTCCGGCGCGGGTGCGCCCGGTTTTTTCGGATCGGCTTTTAAATCGCCGTCATCACCTTTGGCTTTTTTAGCGTCAGCCATGAGACCCCAATTTCTTATGGCAATCCGTATGAGGGATTGCCCTTAAACTCCTTAAAACCCTGCATATATCGTGCCACGATTAATATATTTTGTCAGTCGCATTTTATAAGTGGGTCGGTTGCGCGTGATCCGATTTATTCCGGAAATTTTACGACAGGCAAAAAATTCCATGCCTTGTCAGGGGCAAAAGCTGGCTTCCGGCAACCGGGACAGGCCGGGTTTAAATTAAATCATTGAAAATAATAGAAAATACCATCTGGCACGGATATCGCATCTGTTGTCTTGGGTTAAACGCCTGCAACCGACAAAACAAAAACGGGGCAGGTGCAAAAGAACAAGGTGGTCTGACATGGAAAACATTACCTATATCGGCATTTCGCACCAGATGGCCCTGCAGCAGCAGATCGAGGTCACGGCGAACAACATCGCCAACATGAACACGCCGGGCTTCAAGGCGAATAACGTCCTTTTCACCGATTACGTGACCGCGCCGAAAGACGCGTCGGCCATTCACCAGTCGCAGGATTACGCGACCTATGCCGACCTGACGATCGGTAACCTGATCCAGACATCCAACAGCCTCGATTTCGCGATCCACGGCGAAGGTTACTTCACGATTTCAACGCCGGAAGGCGCGCGGTATTCGCGCGACGGCGGTTTCGCCCTGAACCTCAACCGCGAACTGGTCACGAAAACCGGCCACCGCGTTTTAAACGAAAACGACAACTCGATCGTGGTCCCGGCCGATGCGGCGCAGATCCGCATTTCCGACGACGGCACGATTTCATCCGAACAAGGCGATATCGGCCGGCTGAAGATCGTCAATTTCGAAAACCAGCAGGCGCTGAAAAAACTGGGCGACAACCTGTACGACGCGCAGGGCCAGTCCGCCAACCTCGTCGTCAACCGCAAGGTGACGCAAGGCCAGCTGGAAGGCTCGAACGTCAACCCCGTCGTTGAAATGAACCGCATGATCCAGCTGATGCGCATGTTCCAGTCGGCGCAGAAAGTGCTGCAGAATGACCATGACCGCCAGCTGGGCGCGATCCAGAAACTCACCCGACCGGCATAACTGGCACGGATCTTGAATTAAGAGATAACAGAAGAATTTAAGGAGTTAAAAAATGTCACTCACCCTCGATATCGGCGCAACCGGGATGCTCGCACAGCAGCTGAACGTGGACGTTATTTCGAACAACATCGCCAACATGACGACCACCGGCTATAAACGCCAGCGCGCGGAATTCCAGGACTTGCTTTACCAGACGAAAGTGCGCCCCGGCGCCTCGTCGTCCGACCAGGGCACGACCATTCCGGCCGGTATCCAGCAGGGCCTTGGCGTGAAGGCGGGTTCGGTCTATCGCATCAACGAACAGGGCGCGCTGCAGATCACGGGCAACCAGTTCGACATCGCCAACAAGGGCGCGGGCTACTTCCAGATCACGCTGCCGAACGGCGAAACGGCTTTCACCCGTGACGGTTCGTTCCAGGTCAACCAGAACGGCGAAATCGTGACGGCCAAGGGCTTCCAGCTGCAGCCCGGCATCACGGTACCGGCGGACGCGGTCGATGTGACGATCAACGCGACCGGCCAGGTGCTGGTGAAAATCCAGAACCAGACCAACCTCAGCCAGGTCGGCCAGATCCAGACCGCGCTGTTCGCGAACGAAGCGGGCCTGGACGCGATCGGCGACAACCTGTTCCTGGAAACCGAAGCGTCCGGCAACGCGGTCGTCGGCAACCCCGGCGACTCCGGCTATGGCGACCTTGAACAGGGCGCGCTGGAAACGTCGAACGTGAACATCGTGCAGGAAATCACTTCGCTCATCCAGGCGCAGCGCGCGTACGAAATGAACTCGAAAGTGATCCAGGCGGGCGACGAAATGCTCACCACCATCACGCAAATGCGCTAGCGGGAATTAGCGCTTCGCGCGGGCGGGAATTAGCGTCTTAAAAGGGAGCGGGGAAAATGGGAAACATCGTGAATTTTAAAAAACCGGACATGAAAAAGCTTTTGATGGCGGTCGCCATGACGGCCTTCATCGTCAACAGCGCGCAGGCGGCGGAACCCGCGGCCGAAGTGGCGCTGCTGGCGGATGTCGTCACGGTCGGCGACGTTTTCCCGGGTGTCACGCATGACGCTGCCTATGTCCTCTCCCCCGCCCCCGCCTATGGCAAGACGATGACGCTCAGCGCCTCCGACCTGAAACGCATTTCCGACGCGTTCAACCTCGGCTGGCAGCCGGTGTCGGGCCTGACCCAAACTTCCATCCGCCGCGCGTCGCAGGATATCGGCACCGATAAAATCTCGGCCGCGCTGCAAGCGGCGCTGGCGCAAAAGCTCGACGGCCAGAAATTCGAGGCGCTGCTGGCCGAGCGCAACATGACGATGCATGTGCCGGAAAATGCGGCGACCGACCTGTCCGTGTCCGACCTGCGTTACGACCTGGCGCGCGGCGAATTCAGCGCGATGCTGACGGCGGGCAACGAAGAAAAGCCCGTGACCGGCCGCCTGATCCCCGTCACCTCCGTCCCCGTGCTGAAGGCGCAGCTGCAAAAAGGCGCGCTGATCACGGCGGAAGACCTCGATTACGTCGATGTGCGCAACAGCGACCTGAGCGCGAACGTGCTTGTTTCCGCAGACCAGCTGATCGGCATGTCGCCCCGCCGCGGCCTTGCCGCCCTGAAACCGATCGCGTCCAGCGACGTGTCGTCGCCCGTCGTCGTCAAAAAAGGCGAGATCGTGACGATGGTGCTGAAAAATTCCGAAATGACGCTGACGACGCAGGGCAAGGCGCTGGAAAGCGGCGCGGTCGGCGAAACCGTGCGCATCATCAACCCGTCTTCCGGCCAGTCGGTCGAAGGCGTGGTGACGGCGGTGAAGACAGTGTCGATTACCTCGCCGGGCGGAGCGGGCATCTGACAAAAATAAAAAAACGATAAAAAAAAGATAACAGGGTTAATCAGGAGTATAAAAATGAAAAACGGAAATAAAATCTGGGTGGAACTGGGACGCAAATCGGCCATCGCCGTGTCCATTATGTCGGTGATGTCGCTGACCGCCTGCGCGGGCATCAAGGAACGCATGTCGCGCATCGGCGTGGAGCCGCCCATGAGCAAGATCGAAAACCCCTACCAGAAAGCGGATTACCAGCCCGTGTCGCTGCCGATGCCCCCCGTGATGGTGGCGAACACCGCCCCCAATTCCCTGTGGCAGCCCGCGCGCCAGACGTTCTTTAAAGACCAGCGCGCGCACCAGGTCGGCGACATCCTGACCGTGCTGATCGACATCGAAGACGAAGCCGACATGAAGAACAAGACCGAGCGCACCCGCGAAGGACAGGAAAAAACCGGCCTGCCCAATTTCCTCGGCCTTGAATCGAAACTGGGCAAGGTATTGCCCGACGCGGTCGACCCGACCAACCTGATCGGCGTGAACACCTCCTCCACCTCGACCGGCGACGGCAAGATCAAGCGCGAGGAAACCATCAGCCTGAAACTGGCCGCGATGGTGACGCAGGTGCTGCCCAACGGCAACTTCGTCATCCAGGGCCGCCAGGAAGTGCGCGTGAATTTCGAACTGCGCGAACTGACCATGCGCGGCGTCGTGCGCCCCGAAGACATCCTGAACACCAACTCCATCTCGTATGACAAGATCGCGGAAGCCCGCATCAGTTACGGCGGGAAGGGCACAGCCAGCGACATCCAGCAGCCGCGCTATGGCCAGCAGTTTGTCGATGCGGTCTTCCCCTTCTAAGGAGTTACCACCCGTTTAACCCTGACCACCCCAACTTTTTTCAGGTTCTTCCTGAAAGGCCGGCAGTTTCTGCCGGCCTTTTTCTTTTTTTGGGCGGGGCTGCGGTATTTTTTTAACTTTTTGGGCGTAAGATTTTGCGAGGGGCAACAGAACCATCATCAAGAACAAAAAAATGTCGATGAAGAACGATATTCTCGAGCAGCGCGACCGTTTTCTGGCGTTTTCACTCGCCTCCGCCGACCTGATGCTCGAAATCGACTCGGGCGGGCGGGTCGTCTATTCCTTCGGCGCCGCCAAACGGCTGACGGGCGTCGACAGCACCAGCCTGGTCGGCTGCAATTTTTCCGATTTCGTGTCCGACATGGATAAACCGGTCTTGAGCGACCTGATGCAATCCGCCGTTCCCGGCAAGCGCTGCCAGCCGACCATCATCGTGCTGCTGGGCCGGCAGAAGAAAGAACCGGAAAAAATCCTGCTGACGGCGATCCGCATGCCGGAAAACCCGTCGCTGTATGTGACGCTGGCCTTCCCCAAATCGGCGGCCGGCGACGCGCTGCCCGCATCGGCGCTGCCGCCGCTTAACCACAAGGATTTCGCGCAGAGCGCGCAGGCGGCCATCGCCGGCGCGCTTGAATCGGGCAAAGCGCTCGACATGACGTTCCTCGACATGCCCGATCTTGAAAAAATGAAGGCGCGCGTGCCCGAAGCCGAATGGAACCGCGTGATGGGCATGATGGGCGACCTGCTGAAAAAGCAGTCGGCGGACGGACAATCCGTCACGCAAATCTCGGAAAACCGATTCGGGCTTTTGCACGCGAAAGACATCACCGCCGACAGCATCCAGCAGCAGGTGAGCGCGCTTTTGAAACAGGCCGATCCCACGGGCGCGGGCGTCGATGTCAGCGGCGTGTCGATCGAGGCGTCGGCGGGCGCGCTCAGCGACGCGGAAGTGTCGCGCGCGCTGATGTACACGCTGAAGGAATTCGAGAAAAAAGGCAGCGACATGGCCGTCTCCGGGATGGAGGAGGGGTTCAGGAATTATATCGTCGAGAACGCCGCCAAGATCCAGAAGCTGAAGGCGATCATCAACACGCTCGCCTTCACGCTGCATTTCCAGCCCATCGTCGATCTGCATTCGCTGCGCTCGTCGCATTACGAAATGCTCACGCGGTTTCGCGACGGCACGCCGCCCTATCAATGGATCACTTTTGCCGAAGAAATGGGCCTTGCCTCGGAATTCGATCTGGCGATCTGCAACCGCGCCATCAAATATGTCGCGGGCCTGCCCCGCACCAAGAGCAACAAATTCGCGGTCAACCTGTCCGGGCAATCCGTGCAAAACCCGAAATTCATCGAAGAATTGCGCAAGCTGACGCATAGCGTGCCCGATCTTTCGGAACTGATCATGTTCGAAATCACGGAATCCGCGAATATCAGCGACCTCGATTTCGTGAATAACTTTATCGGCGAGCTGCATGGCGACGGCTTCAAGGTCTGCCTCGACGATTTCGGCGCGGGGTCGGCGTCGTTCCAGTACCTGCATAAACTCAACGTCGACTACGTCAAGCTGGACGGCGAGTATGTGAAGGACATCCTGACCAACAAGCGCAACCAGACGATGATCAAGAGCATGGCGAACCTTTGCGCCGATCTCGGCATCAGCATGGTGGCGGAACGCGTCGAGACGGAAAAGGAAGCCGCGCTGCTGCGCAGTTTAAAGGTGCAGTACGGGCAGGGTTACTGGTTCGGCAAGCCTGCCGCCACGCCCGATTACACCGTCGACGAAAAAAAACTCGCGCTGCTGGCGGATATGTAAGGCTTACGGCTGCGCCTTGAACCGCAGGCGGAACGGCTGGCCCTTTTCCCATTCCAATACCGGCGCCTCGGTGCGTAACGAGTCATGGAAATGGCGGGCTTCGTCGATCAGCGCGGGGTCGGGCAGCTGCCGCAGCGGGATTTCCTGCACCACGCCGCCGCGGATGCGATGTACGCGCTCCGCATTCAGGTTGAACACATACATGACCGCGCCCAGTTTCGCATCAAACCGCGTGACCTCGACCTGGCTGTCATCGGGCCTGGCGATCGTGCCGTCCGACAGGGGCAGTTCGCGCGTGCTTTGTTTCCAGCCGTTGGTGGCGGCGGAATCCGCGCTGGTCTTGGCGTCGCTCAGGCGCACATCGACGGCTTTCGCCTCGTCGACGAAGGTCTGGTCGACGATGCCGCGCTGCGCCAGCCAGTCAAGGAAGCCGCGGCGGTCCTGCGCCGTGATTTCTTCGGTACCGCCATGCAGTTTTTGGAAAAAGAAACTTTCCATGTAGGCCTGCACGAATTGCTGCGGGCACAGCAGGCGGTTGTCCAGCATCGCATCCAGATGCGCGCCGTTGCCTTCGGCGCCGGCGCGGATCGCGGCCTGCTTTAAAATATTCTGGTAGTCGGTGATCGCGTCATTGGGCTGCGGGTTCATCGAAAAGGTTTTCACCAGCAGCGCGAACACGTCGCCGCCCGGCAGGGATGCCGTATTGATAAGGCCGTTGACGGCCTGCCCCTTCATTTCCGCCCGCACGGGGTCGGATTTGATGACATCGCCCGCTTCCGTATTTGTTTCCGCCTGTTCCTCGCGCTTTTTCAGCTCGGCGTATTTCAGCAGCAGGTAGGCGGCGGTCACGTTGTTGACCGCTGCGGCCTTTTCGATGCCGGAAGCCAGCGCGGCCTTGCCGTCAAAACCCAGCTGGCGCACGCGGCCGAACATGTTGCGCACAGATTTCACGGGACGGTTCAGCAGGAACCAGACGCGCCAGTTGTTGCCCTGTTCGATCGCCGTATGCAGCGCCTTGGTGACGGCGTCGCTGGTGGCGTTCTTGGTTTTCTTCGCCCATTGCTTGTCGTCATCGGTTGCGGGCGGCACCTTGATCTTGCCCTCCAGCCCTTCGATGTTGATATAGGGGGATGTCTCCGCCTCCGGCGAAATGCCGTTATCCTGCCTGAAGCGCCTGAAAAGTTTTTCCAGCATGCTGTCCTTCGGTTTTGATGGCGATTTATGAAACTAACCGGACTATAGGAAGGCTGTGCGAGGCTGTCAATCAGCTAGTATTTCATAATATTAAAATAAACTTGTCCATTTGGTATCTATAAGCACATAAACGAAACGTATATATTAGGCCCCTAGTTATTTTCAATCGCAATACGCACCGTTACGGGGAGCATATCACGATGTCGCAACAGGCTTTATTCAAAGCTGAAGACCAGGCGCCGGACGTTTCCGTCGCACAGCCGGTATTTCAAAACGGCAAATGGATCTGGGAACAGCATTATCCGCAAGGCGTGTCATGGCATGCGCCCATTTTGCAAAAACCGCTGTTCCACATCATGGATCAGGCGGCGGAGAAATATCCCCATAACGTGATGGTCGATTTCGAAGGCAAGACCTGGACCTATGCCGACATGGCGCAGATGGTCAACCGCGTGGCGGAGGGGTTGCAGAAATTCGGCGTGACCAAGGGCACCAAAGTCGGGTTGTTCCTGCCGAACTCCCCCTATACCTTCATGTTCTTCTTCGGCGTGCTGAAGGCCGGCGGCACGGTCGTCAATTATAACCCCCTGTATGTGGAACGCGAACTGGCGGGCCAGATCGACGACAGCGAAACCGATATCATGGTCACACTTGACCAGAAACCGCTGCTGGCGAAAATGGACGCGATGCTGAAAACGACGCGCCTGAAAAAGGTGATCGTCTGCCCCTTCGCGGAAACGCTGCCCTTCCCGAAAAACCTGTTCCACCCCTTCGTCAATTATAAAGACATCCCGGCGATCAACTGGGACAGCAGCCACATCCCCTTTATCGACGTGGTCGATAACGACGGCGAACCGATCGCCGTGATGGTCAATCCGCATGAAGATGTCGCTGTGCTGCAATACACCGGCGGCACCACAGGTATCCCCAAGGGCGCGATGCTGACGCATGGCAACCTTTACGCCAATATGTCGCAGATCACGACCTGGGTGCGCGACATTCAGCATGGTAAAGACAGCGTGATCGGCGTGCTGCCGCTGTTCCATGTGTTCGCGATGACGGTCGTCATGAATATGTCGATCCATTGCGGCCTTAAAATTCTGTTGCATTCCAAATTCGACGTGAATGCGGTGCTGGAGGCGATCAGGAAACACCGCCCCACCATGTTCCCCGCCGTGCCGGCCGTGTTCAACGCGATTGCGAATGCGCCCGATGTCGGTAATTACGATTTTTCCTCGCTGCGGTTCTGCATCACCGGCGGTGCGCCTATGGCGCTCGACGTGCATCGGCTGTTCGAGGAAAAGACCGGGTCGCGCGCTTTGGCCGAGGGTTACGGCTTGACCGAAGCGGCACCCGGTTGCACTTTCAATCCGTCATCCGGCCTGAAAAAGCCCGGATCGGTCGGGCAACCCGTTCCCGGCTGCACGGTCGAGATCATTGACCGCAACGACGGCAAGACGCGGCTCGGCGTCGGCGAAAAGGGCGAAGTCTGCATCCGCGGCCCGCATGTGATGAAGGGCTATTACCGCCGCCCCGACGCAACCGACGAAGTCATACGCAACGGCCGCCTTCATACGGGCGATGTCGGATACCTTGATGAACAGGGATATTTGCACCTGGTCGACCGCATCAAGGATTTGATCCTCGTGCGCGGCTACAACGTCTATCCCCGCGTGGTCGAGGAAGCGATTTACCTGCACCCCGCAGTCGAGGACTGCATCGTGGCGGGCGTGCCGGATGCGGAGCGCGGCGAAACCGTCTGGGCATGGGTGAAACCTGTCGCGACATCGGCGGGCGCCCAATTGACCGCCGACGGTATGCGTGAATTCCTGATCGACAAGTTGTCGCCAATCGAAGTACCGCGTAAGATCATCCTGCGCGAAAAGCCGCTGCCCAAAACGGCGGTCGGCAAACTCTCGCGCAAGGACCTGCTGGAGCAGGAAGGCATCAAGCGCGGATAATATATAAGGACGTCCAAATGACACAAGCGGCCAAGGCATCGGGCCATGTTTTCCCGTGGCTCAAAAGCTACGCCCCCGGCGTGGACTGGAACATCGATATCCCCGACCAGCCGGTCTATAAATTCCTCGACGATTCCGTCGAAAAATATCCCGACCGCAAGGCGCTGGTCTGCGCGGGACATTCCTATGATTATAAAACCGTCGGCGCGCTTGTGGATTGCGCGACCAAGGGCCTGTGGGAACTGGGCGTCAAAAAGGGCACCAAGGTCGGGCTGTTCATGCCCAACACCGCCTATTCGGTCGTCATGTATTACGCGATCCTGAAGGCGGGCGCGACCGTCGTCAATTTCAACCCCGCCTATATCGACCGCGATCTGGCGGCGCAGGCGAATGACAGCGACACGCAATTTCTGGTCACGCTGGATCTTCCGCCGCTGATGGAAAAAGCGAAAAACCTTGCGGCGGCGTCCGGCATCGAAAAGGTGATTTTCTGCCCCGCGAAACAGAACCTGCGCGAAACGGTATCGGGCGCGTCGCCGCTGCCCACCGACAAAACGGTGTGGTTCGCCGACCTGATCCACAACGACGGAAAATATAACGAAGCGCTGGTCGACCCCGATCGCGATATCGCCGTGCTGCAATACACGGGCGGCACGACCGGCATCCCCAAGGGCGCGACGCTGACGCATAAAAATCTGGTCGCGAACGCGTCCCAGATCGGCCAGTGGTATCACAATGCCGAAGACGGTCAGGACAGCATGATCGCCGTGCTGCCGCTGTTCCATGTTTTTGCCATGACCGTCGTCATGAACATGTCGATCAAGAAAGGCATGACGCTGTTTATCATGCCGGCTTTCAGCGTGGGCGAACTGCTCGACCTCGTGAAGCGCGAAAAGCCCGCCTATCTTGCCGCCGTGCCGGCGATGTATATCGCGCTCGCCAATTACGACCGCATTTCCGAACATGATTTTTCGACGCTGAAATTCTGCCTTTCCGGCGGCGCGCCGCTGCCCGCCGAAGTAAAGCGCCTGTTCGAGACGCGCACGAAAGCGAAACTGGTGGCCGAAGGCTATGGCCTCACCGAATTCTCTCCCGTCGCCAGCTGCAATCCGCTGACGGAGAAAGCCAAGGGCGGGTCGATTGGCCTGCCGCTGCCCGGCACGCTGCTGGAAATCATCAGCCTTGTCGACGGCACGACCGCGCTGCAGCCGGGCGAAAAGGGCGAAATCTGCGTCAGCGGCCCGCAATTGATGGCGGGCTATTATAAACGCGACGACGAAACCGCCAACGTCATCCGCAATGGCCGCCTGCATACCGGCGATGTGGGTTACATGGATGATGACGGTTTTGTTTTTATCGTCGACCGCGTCAAGGACATGGTGCTGGTCGGCGGCTACAACGTCTATCCCCGCCATATCGAGGAAGTGCTGTATACCCATCCGGCGGTCGAGGAATGTATCGTGGCGGGCGTGCCCGATGCGCTGCGTGGCGAAGTGGTGCAGGCCTGGGTGAAGCTGCGCGCGGGCGAAACCGCGACCGGCGATGTGCTGAAGGTCTGGCTGGGCGACAAACTCTCCCCCATCGAAATCCCGAAGAAAATCATCGTGCGCACCGAACCGCTGCCCAAAACGGCGGTCGGCAAGCTCTCCAAACGCGACCTGCTGATACAGGAAGGCATTAAAAAGGCTTAAACGGGCAGGGAACCCGAATCTGTCGGCCGCAGTTGGCGTTTCGAACAAGAAACGTACAACCGCCAGAGGAGACTTAAGACATGGCCAACAACCAGAACGTACTCGTCGCCGTCATTTTCGCACTCGTGCTGCTTGTCGGCGCGCTCGTCTATCACCAAAACCAGCGCCCGGCGACTTTGGGCGAAAAAGTCGGCGCCGCCATCGAAAAAGCGGGCGACAATATCGAAGACGCGGCTGACGATGTGAAGCGCGACCTTCGCTAATATTTTTTTGCGTCGATTATCTTGATGCAAAGCGACCGGCCTTCCCCTGAAATCATAGGGGAAGGCCGTACCGCTTTTGGGGCAGGTTCTGTTTAAATGGCGCGTTTGTTCTGCTGCGGCAGCAGGAAAAGGCAGGCGAGCATCATGGCCGCCAGCGCCTCCGATGCGGTGAAGCGGCCAATCGCAAGCCCGCCGTGATCGACGGGCTTGTCGATCAGGTCGCCCAGCGTCGCGCCCAGCGGGCGCGTCAGCACGAATGCCGCCCAGAACAGGGCTGTGCGCGATACCTTCGGCACCAGATAAAGTCCCGCGACAACGGCCAGTCCCGCCGAAAATACCATCGCGCCGCGTTCATAGCCGAAATCGTTCGTATCCGCGACCCAGTCGCCAAGCGCTGTGCCGAGCGTTTGCGAAAACAGGATCGTCACCCAGTAAAAAATCTCCGCCTTGCGCGACGCGATGGCATCGACCGCGACCGATCCGGTGGCGCGCCGCCACGCGTAAAACGACAATAACAAAAGCGCCAGCAGCAATGCCGAGCCGCCGGTATATCCAATCCCCATCGACCGGTCCGCAAAATCGGCCAGCGTCGTGCCCAGCGTCGTGGTCGCGATGATGACGCCCCAATACAAAAAACGGTTATAGGCGGCAGTCGACAGCTGCACGGTGACGGCAACGGCGAAAATCGCGAGGAACACAAGGCTGCTGACCGCATAACCCAGATCCAGCGTCATCGACAGCGCGTCGCCGCCGGTTTCCCCCAGGGTTGTCGCCAAAATCTTGATGACCCAGAAAGCGAGGGTGATCTCGGGTACTTTGCGCAGGGCGGATGTTGATTCGCTGTCCATGAAACCATCCTGCGCCGCGAAGCTGAGGGGAAGCTGAAAGCCCCCTTGAAATAAAACAACCCCAAGTATTTCCAGAAGATTTTTGATCGTCAGTATTATGAAGCATATCGTGGCGGGCGGGTTGACCCTCCTATTTCCGTATGCTACCCGTGACCTCCATTTACCTAATCGCACTTATTTTTCAGGAGATCGACGCATATGGCTTACCGCGGCAATGCAGAATACGAACACGGCGCTTATTACAAAGACGAAGTCAAAACCTCGATCAAATTGACGATCGCCTTCGCCAAAGCCGTCGGCAAGCATCAAGATGACAAGAACGACAACCTTGTCGTTTCCCCCTATAACGCAACCGCCGCGCTGTCGATGGTCGCCAAGGGCGCTGTCGGCGAAACCCGCGACGAACTCGCCAAGGCGCTGTTCGCAACGGATGGTAAAAATCTTGATGACGCGGTCGCCGCCTATTCGAAGCTCAATACCGAAATCCTCAAGGCGAATGCCGGTCAGGTCACGCTGACGACTGCAAATGGCGTATGGACGAACAAAGACCTCGTCACGCTGCGCGACGCATTCGCCAAAGACCTGAAAGACACCATGGGCGCGGATATCTCGGCGGAAGATTACGCCAACCCCGCGACCGTCGATAAAATCAACAAATGGGCCAGCGACAACACCAACGGCCTGATCACCAAGGTCCTCGAATCCCTCGCGCCCGACGATGCGGCGGTGCTGGCCTCCGCCTTGCACTTCAAGGGCGAATGGACCAAGAAATTCGACAAGGCCCTGACCGAAGACAAAACCTTTATTCAAGACGGCAATGCCGCCGCCACCACCCCCACCATGCATCAGGATTTCAAAGATGAAGGCGGTTTCCGCTATCAGCGCGGCGCTGATTTCGAAGCGATCTCCATGACCTATGGCGAAGAAAAACACACCGACACCGAATGGAAAAACCCCACCATGCGCCTCGTGCTGGTGCGCCCGACGGACGACAACGTCTCTGCCCGCGATTTCCTCTCCGCCCAGGAAAACGGCAAGATCCCCGCATGGCTGGATGTATACGGCTACAGCGACGCGGTCGGCTCCGTCGAACTGCCGCGCATGGACATCAAGCAGAAGTTTGATTTGATCCCCGCGCTGCGCGACATGGGCGTTGATAAAGCCTTCGGCGGCGGTTCGTTCGAAAACATGGTCGAACAGGGCGGCGAAAAACTCTATGTCTCCAAGGTCAGCCATGACACCGTTTTCAAAACGGACGAGCAAGGCTCGGAAGCGGCAGCGGTCACGACCGCCGTCATGACGCTCGAATCCGTGCGCATGCCGCCCGAACAGGTCGATATCAAATTCGACCGTTCTTTCCTGTTCGCCCTGCAGGATGTGAAAACCAACGCGGTGCTTTTCATCGGCGCGGTCAACAAACCGAACGACGACGTAAAGCCCGCAAAAGCGCCGAAAGCAAAAGCGCCCGGCCTGAAATAATTTTTACGCATAAAGGATCAAGACAATGGCAAAAGCAAAACCCACAGCGCAGCCCGAACACGAACACGGCCGCCAGTTTAAACCCGAAGTGAAGAACGTCATTAAACTGACGCTCGCCTTCACCAAGGCCGTCGGCAAGCATCAGGAAGACGTGAACGACAACCTTGTCGTTTCCCCCTATACCGCCATCTCCGCGCTTGCGATGGTGGCCAAAGGCGCGGACGGCCTGACGCGCGACGAAATGGCGCAGACGCTGTTCGGCGTGTCCGGCAAGGACCTTGAAAAAGCGGCGAATGATTACGTCGCCCTCAATGCCGATATTCTGGCAGCGAACAAGGACCAGGTCACGCTGACCACGGCAAACGGCGTCTGGACGAACCAGGAACGCCTGAAGCTCGATCCCGCCTATGCCGATGACCTGAAAAAAACCCACAGCGCGGAAATTTCGGCTGAAGATTTCGGCGACACGAAAACCGTCGATAAAATCAACAAATGGGCCAGCGACAACACCAACGGCCTGATCCCCGAAGTGCTGACCGAGCTGAAAAAAGACGATGCGGCGGTTCTCGCTTCCGCTTTGTATTTCAAAGGCGACTGGACGCATAAATTCGACAAGAAACTGACCGAAGACAAAAACTTCACCGCCGATGACGCATCGGTCAACGCGACCCCCACCATGAAGCAGCGCTTCAAAGAAGAAGGCCAGATCGGCTATCTCGCCGGTGACGGTTATGAAGCGGTCGCCCTCAACTACGGTAAGGAAGACTGGGAAAACGGCAAGTCGCCCACGATGCGCGTCGTCCTGATCCGCCCGACCGATGACAATGTCTCCGCGCGAGACTGGCTCGCGGGCGAAGCAAAAGGCAAAGTGCCCGAATGGCTCGATCCCTATGCGTTCGGCGATGCAGTCGGCACGGTCGAACTGCCGCGCCTCGACATCAAGCAGCGCTTCGACCTCATCCCCGCGCTCAAGGAAATGGGCATCAAGGAAGCCTTCAACGAAGAAAAAGCCGATTTCGGCAAGATGACGGAATCGGGCGACCTCTTCATCGGCAAGGTGCAGCATGACACCGTCTTCAAGACAAACGAAGAAGGCTCCGAAGCTGCCGCCGTCACGACGGTCGGCATGGTCTTCGCGACTTCCGTGCGCATGCCCCCGCCCCAGATCGACGTCAAGTTTGACCGTTCCTTCGCATTCGCTCTGCATGACGTGAAAACCGGCGCGGTGATTTTCGTCGGCGCGGTCAACAAGCCGAACGAAGAGATGAAGCCCGCCGTCAAAAAACAAAACGCGCCGAAACCGCGCTAAGAAGGGTATAGATCATGACAAAAAAACCGAACCCCAAAGGCCTCGGCGCCTCCAAAACCGCGCCCGCCGAAGAACACGGCACCCAGTTCGCACCCGAAGTGAAGAACGTCATTAAGCTGACGCTCGCCTTCACCAAGGCCGTGGGGAAA
>JADYYV010000199.1 GCA_020853455.1 Alphaproteobacteria bacterium
GATTTGGGTGGCGCGGATGTGCATTGCCGCCAGTCGGGCGTGACGGACCATTACGCGCAGAATGACGGCCATGCGCTGCAAATCGCGCGCCGGATCGTCGGCAACCTGAACCGCGTCAAGAAAATTGATCTGGCGGTGAAGGACCCGCGCGCGCCGAAATACGACACGAAAGAAATCTACGGCATCATCCCGCAGGACAGCCGCAAGCCGTTTGATGTGCGCGAGATTATCTCCCGCATCGTCGACAATTCCGAATTCGACGAATTCAAGAAATTGTATGGCGAGACGCTGGTCTGCGGCTTCGCGCATCTGTTCGGCTATCCGGTCGGCATCATCGCGAACAACGGCATTTTGTTCTCGGAAAGCGCAGTCAAGGGCGCGCATTTCGTGGAGCTCTGCTGCCAGCGCAAAATTCCGCTGATCTTCCTGCAGAACATCACCGGATTCATGGTCGGCCGCAAATATGAAGCGGGCGGGATTGCCAAAGACGGTGCGAAGCTTGTACATGCGGTTTCCTGTGCGCAGGTGCCGAAATTCACGGTGCTGATCGGCGGGTCGTTCGGTGCCGGAAATTACGGCATGTGCGGCCGCGCCTATAACCCGCGCTTCCTCTGGACCTGGCCGAATTCCCGCATCTCCGTCATGGGTGGCGAACAGGCGGCGAGCGTGCTGGCGCAGGTGAAAAAAGACGCGATGGCGGCGAAGAAAGAAACCTGGGCCGCAGCCGAAGAAGAAGCCTTCAAGAAACCCATCCGCGACCAGTACGAAACGCAAGGTCACCCGTATTACGCCTCCGCGCGCCTCTGGGACGACGGCATCATCGACCCCGCCGATACACGCATGGTGCTGGGGCTGTCCCTCTCCGCCACGCTGAACGCGCCCATCGGCGATCCGCAGTTTGGCGTGTTCAGGATGTAGGGCTGTTATATAGTTTGCCTCTGCCTTCCTGTTAAAGCTGAATCAAATAGAGAAAACTATGGATAAAAGTCGCGCAACTTCAATTCTCCGGTCGGCTTATTCTTTCGATGATCACATTGGTTCGATCACCGAGCAAATAAGACTGTTAGAAGATGGGGCTGAAAAAGAGCGTATTAAAAAAGCCGTTAACGATGTGATGGGAATAATTGCACGAGATATTATTCTTCCTCTTACTAAGCAGTTTCCTGATCTCAATCTGGATCCGAAAATATAATGCAGGATAAATTCCTCATCATCTTCGGCACGGTGTTCGGCGGCAAGCCGCTGGCTTATGGGCGCGTGGACCAGTCGAAGCTGGAGAAATATCCGCGGAAATTGCTGCGTGCCTATAGCCATGTGTTGATGACGCTCTGCGCGGCGATTTTGCTGCCGCTGTTCTGCCGCCTTGAGCTCTGGACGGTGGTGGCCTGCGTGCCGCTGGCGGTGGGGTGCTTTGTGCTCATGGGCATGTACGAGAAAAAGCTCGACCCGCTGCTGAAGAACCATTTCGTGAAAGACGACGACTGATGAACCCGCTGATGTATAAACTCAGCCGGATTTACGGGCGCTGGGGGATGAAGGCGCAGAAATATTCGCTGGTCGATCCGCGCGGGCTGCCGAAACGGCTGCGCGTTTTCTGGCATCTCTACCGCATGACGCTCATCGTGATCCTGATTTTTGCGGTGATGCTTTTCCTGCAGAACATGTATATATTCTGGTCGGCCTTCGCCGCCAATATCGTGATGCTCTATATCAAGGGCATACTGGAAGAAAAACTCGATTTCGGAATCGAGGATTTAATGAGGAAAGAAAAAGAACATGACCGAGAAACAAATCCTGTTTGATGTGGCGGCAGGCGTCGCCACCATCACCCTGAACCGCCCCGAAGTCCACAACGCCTTTAACGAGGCGGTGATGGATGAACTGACGGCGCTGGTCAATCAGGCGGGCGCGGACAATTCCGTGCGCGCGCTTGTGCTGCGCGGGAACGGGAAAAGCTTCTGCGCGGGCGGCGACCTCAACTGGATGCGCAAATCGGCGAATTATTCCTATGACGAAAACGTAACCGATGCGATGCGCCTCGGCACGCTGCTGAAAACCCTCAATTTCATCCCGAAGCCGACCATCGCGCTGGTGCATGGCAATATCTTCGGCGGCGGCGTGGGCCTCGCGTCCTGCTGCGACATCCTGATCGCGGAGCAGGGATCGCAATTCTGCCTGTCGGAAGTACGTATCGGCCTCATCCCCTCCATCATCGCGCCCTATGTGATCGATGCGATGGGGTTGCGCATGGCGCGCCGCTATTTCATGACGGCGGAACGCTTCGACGCCGACACCGCCTACCGCATCGGCTTCGCGCATGAAGTGGCCGCCACCGGGCAACTGGACGCGGTTGCGGGAAAAGTCATCGCCGCATTGATGGACGGCGCACCGCAGGCGCAGGGGCGTGGCAAGAAACTGATGCTGGAACTGGTCGGCCGCCCGATCGACGAGCAGGTGATCGATCTGACCGTGCGCCAGATCGCCGAAGCGCGCGCATCGGATGAAGGCAAGGAAGGCCTGACCGCATTCCTGAATAAATCAGAGCCCAGCTGGCGGAAAAAAGCCTAACCGCGGTCGAAGAACGGCGGCGGCGGTTTGCGCGGCGCGGGCGGTTCGGCGATGCGGGGAAGGTTCGCGAATTCCTTTGCCGCCGCGATAAGCGCGGGCGCGTCGCTGAATTCGGGATTGGTGGCAACGGCGTTGCGGGTAAATTCCTGCATCGGCGGGTACTGGAAAAACTCATACGCCGCGCGCTGCACATCTGCATCCTTGTTCGCCTGCATTACTTTCAGCGTCTCGCGCAGGAACAGGTCATAGGTGGCGGGATCTTGCGCATAGGTCTTCGCGACAATCTCGTTCTTCGTGCCCAGTTTTTCGGCATAGACCTTCTCCGCGCCCGAAAAGGCCTGCGCGATTTTATCCAGCTTGCTTTGCTGAAGATGCGATTCCTGCGCGATGCGTTCGGCCAGCAGCGCTGTTTCCTGCAACGACAGCTGCGATATATCCTGTTCCCATGCCAGTTCCCTGACGCGCATCATGGTGTCGCGCGTGTAATGGATGGGCGAATGGCCCAGCACTACCATCGACGATTTGTTCAGGTAATCGAAAAAATCCGTCGCCTGGCCGTAACGCTGGATATGGCGCAGCGACGCGTAGGCATCGGCCGCCGCCTCGCCCAGATGTCGGCCGTGATTGCGGCCGTTTTTGACCACATGATGGCCGATTTCATGGTCCAGCACATAAACCGCGCGCATTTCCGGCGTATAGCCGTTCGTGAAAACGCCGCCGGGGTTGTTCTGCAGCGCTATCATCTGCCCC
>JADYYV010000200.1 GCA_020853455.1 Alphaproteobacteria bacterium
ACTTCATGATCAACACCGGCGGCGCAACCGCCGCCGATATCGAAAGACTGGGTGAAGAAGTGCGCAAACGTGTTGCCGAAAACTCGGGGGTCATGTTACGCTGGGAAATCAAGCGCATCGGCATTCCGCTTGAAAAAGACCACGACATTCTAGAATTCATGAAGCGGGAAACATCCCAATAATGGCCAAGACGGTTGCAGTATTGAAGGGCGGTTGGTCGTCGGAGCGCGAAGTCTCGCTGTCCTCCGGCGCCGAATGCGCCAAGGCGCTCCGTCAAAAAGGCTATGACGTCAAAGAGATAGATGTGAAGCGCGACCTGATGGACCTCGTCCGCCAGCTCTCCCCCGCGCCCGATGCGGTATTCAACGCGCTGCACGGCACCTGGGGCGAAGACGGCTGCGTGCAGGGCGTGCTGGAAATCATGGGCATTCCTTACACCCATTCCGGGCCTCTGGCTTCCGCGCTTGCGATGAACAAGCAAAAGGCCAAGGAAGTGCTGAAGCCGCTGGGCGTGCCCTGCCCCGAAGGCCAGTTGCTTCATATCGACGATATCCGCGCCAATAAAGTGCCGTTCAAGCAGCCGTATGTGGTGAAGCCGAACAACGAAGGATCAAGCGTCGGCGTATATATAGTGCGTCAGGGCGACAACAAGCCGCCGATGGGCCTCGACAAATGGGCCTACGGCCCCTACGCGCTCGTCGAAAAATACATTCCCGGCCGCGAATTGTCGGTCGGGGTGATGGGAAAACGCGGGGAGAAGCCGCGCGCGCTCACCGTTACGGAAATCAGTACGAACTTGGATTTCTACAATTACGAAGCGAAATATGCCGCGGGCGGATCGATTCACACCGTCCCTGCCGCTATTTCCAGCGAAGTGTTCAACGAGGCGCTGCGCATCGCCGCCTTCGCGCATGAAAATTTGGGCTGCACGGGTGTCACGCGCAGCGATTTCAGGTACAATGACAACGAGCCGGGTGTTTCGGGGCTTTACTACCTCGAGACAAATACGCAACCCGGCATGACGCCGACTTCGCTGGTTCCGGAGCAGGCGTTGCACATGGGGATGAGTTTTGGGGATCTTGTGGAGTGGCTCGTCGAAAACGCGGCGGTTCACACCTAGAGATCAAGACTTGGGGATAGATGAAGCTGTTCAAGAAGCGCGAAGCACCGCTGTCGCGCCGGAGCATGCGACTTTGGCTGCTCCGATTCCGTAAAGTTGGGATCGTCATGATCGCTGTCGGCGTTATCGCCGGCGCGGGCGTTTCCTGCTGGAACAACGGCACTTTCGGTAAAATCCAGAACTGGGCGCATGAAAAGACCCTGACCGTCACGGCGGGCATGGGCTTCAGGGTGAAGGACATCATCATCACGGGGCGCAACCGCGTGAGCGCGCCGGAACTGCTGGAAGCGCTTGGCATCAAGCAGGGCGATGCGATTTTCGACGCGGATATCGCGGCGGCGCAACTGGCGCTTTCGGAAATTTCATGGGTAAAGGATGTGTCGGTCACGCGCCGCCTGCCAGACGCCATCCATATCGAACTCACCGAACGCCAGCCCGTCGCGCTGTGGCAGTACCAGAAAAAGATTTCCGTGATCGACGTCAACGGCCGCGCGCTGACCGCGAAAAACCTTGAAAAATACCGCGATCTGCCGCTGGTGGTGGGCGAAACAGCGCCGCTGCATGTGGGCCCGCTGCTGGATCTGCTGCGCGCGGAGCCTGTGATTGCGAACCAGCTGGCATCGGCCAGCCGCATCGGCGGCCGCCGCTGGGATTTGCGCCTGAAAAACGGCGTCACCGTTAAACTGCCGGAGAAAGACACCGAACTCGCGCTGCGCAAGCTGGCGGCGGGGGCGGAAACGGACGGCCTGTTTGAAAAGAATATACTCGGCATCGACCTGCGCATTCCCGACCAGATGGTCGTGGATGCCGTGACATCGGCGCCGGTAAAAAAAACGATATAAATAATAAAAAACGATAAAAAAAAGCACACGAAGCGAGGACAAAAAGATGAAGAAGAATCCCCCACAGGCGGAATCCGTTTCGGCCACCGGCTCGAACACAAGCGGAACGCCGGTCCAGCTGCCCGCGAACAGCCAGAAAACCTCGCTGAAACCGGCGGCGCGCAGCAAGCAGGAAAACCTGTTTTCCCGCAACATTATCGCGGGCATCGATATCGGTTCGTCGAAAATCGTCTGCTTTATCGCTGAAATCAAAAGCCACGGCACGATCGAGGTCATCGGCATCGGCCATCAGGCGTCGCGCGGCGTCAAGGCCGGCACCATCATCGACCTGAAGGCCTGCGAAACCGCCATCGCCCATGCGGTCGAGGCCGCCGAAGTCATGGCGAAATCGCATCTGCAGGGCCAGCCGATCAAATCCGTTTTCGTGAACGTCGCGGGCCAACATACCTTGTCGCACCGCCTGCCGGTGAATGTGCGTATTTCCGGCCACGAAGTGTCGGAGCGCGATGTGCGCAACGCGCTGGCGCAAAGCCGCAACGTGGCGGTCGCCGGCCGCGACGAACTGATCCACATCATCGCCGCGAATTTTTCCATCGACAAACAGAAAGGCATTCTGGAGCCGATCGGCATGACCGGCCAGAGCCTGGATGTGTCCTTAAGCCCTGTCACCGCGATGCTGCCCGTCACGCGCAACATCGCAACCGTGATGCATCAAAATCATTTAGAGGTTGAAGGTTACTGCGCGTCGTCCTACGCGGCCGGCCTTGCAACGCTGGTCGAAGATGAAAAAAATCTCGGCTGCACCGTGATCGATATGGGCGGCGGATCGACCAATATCGGCGTGTTTTCCGAAGGAAAACTGGTATATACCTCGGCGGTCGCGCTGGGCGGCCAGCATGTGACGAACGATATCGCGATCGGCCTCACCACCTCGCTTGCCGATGCGGAGCGCATCAAGACGCTGTACGGCGCGGCGCAAACGACGCATATGGACGACACGGCAACGATCGATGTGCCGCCTGTCGGCGAAGAAGAACATTCACAGCCCAATTACGTGCCGAAATCATATCTGTGCGGCATCATCCAGCCGCGCATCGAGGAAACCTTCGAGCATGTGCGCGCGAAACTGGTCGATCACGGCATCGATAAAATCGCGGGGCGCCGCGTGGTGCTGACCGGCGGCGCGTCGCAGCTGCCCGGCCTTTGCGACATCGCGAAACTTATTTTGGACAAGCAGGTGCGCCTCGGCCGCCCGCAAAAAATCAAAGGACTTGCAGAAGCAACGGGCGGACCGGCGTTTTCGGCATGCGCCGGCCTCCTTCATTACGCGGCTGAACACGCGGAAGAAATTCCGCGCGCGCAGCAGACTTACGGCTTTAACCTCGGCGTGGGCTTTTCCGGCAACGTGCTGCAAAAGGTCACGCATTGGTTGAAGGAGAATTGGTAAGCGACTCAACACACAACGTCTTTTGCTTTTCGGCGCTTTCCCGGATCAGTTTTCGGCTTTTATTCGGGGAAATGAACGGTCAAAAAAAGTGCAACTTCAATGCAATATGACTCTGGAAAGCTTGATTCGACTTAATATAGAATCATCAAATCGAAGCGGAGGACAAAAACAATGGCTATCAACATAAGAATGCAAACACAGACGAACAGACTAAAACCGAAGATCACCGTCATCGGTGTCGGCGGCGCGGGCGGCAATGCCGTCAACAACATGATCAATTCCGGCCTTGAAGGCTGCGAGTTCCTCGTGTGCAACACGGACGCGCAAGCGCTCGAAGGAAATGAGGCCGCCCATAAAATCCAGCTCGGCGTGAATGTCACGCGCGGTCTGGGCGCCGGCGCAAATCCCGAGATCGGCTGCGCAGCCGCTGAAGAATCCATCGACGAAATCCTGGCTTATCTCGAAGGCTCGAACATGGTGTTCGTGACCTGCGGCATGGGCGGCGGCACCGGTACCGGCGCTGCTCCGGTGATTGCGGCTGCAGCGCGCGAAGCGGGCATCCTCACCATCGGCGTCGTCACCAAGCCCTTCCACTTCGAAGGCACGCATCGCATGAAGCTGGCGGAAAACGGCATTGCGGAGCTGCAAAAGCATGTGGATACGCTGATTATCATCCCCAACCAGAACCTCTTCCGCATTGCGAACGAGAAAACCACGTTCGCCGACGCGTTCAAGATGGCCGACGAAGTCCTGCAATCGGGCGTGCGCGGCGTGACTGACCTGATGGTCATGCCGGGCCTCATCAACCTTGACTTTGCGGACGTCCGCACCGTCATGGCCGAGATGGGCAAAGCCATGATGGGCACCGGCACGGGCGAGGGCGAGCGCCGCGCGATCGAGGCTGCTGAAGCCGCGATCTCGAACCCGCTGCTGGACGATGTGTCGATGAAAGGCGCGCGCGGCGTGCTGATCAACGTCATCGGCGGCCTCGACATGACGCTGTTCGAAGTTGATGAAGCCATCAACCGCGTGCGTGACGAAGTCGATGCCGATGCAAACATCATCTTCGGCTCCACCTTTGACCAGACCATGTCCGGCAAGATGCGCGTGTCCGTCGTGGCAACCGGCATCGAAGCCGCTGCCAACGTGCAAGCGCGCCCGCTGCATCTCGCGGGTTCCAGCGTGGAACCTTCGCGTCGCGGCGGCCTGCCCCAGACGAAACCCGCTGCAGCCACCACCGGCTACACCGCCTACAGCCAGCCGGGCCGTGCGCCCGCTGTGCGCGAAGGCGCGGTATCCGGCGGTTATGCCGGCCAGGTTCCTGCATCGATCCTGCCCCAGGTGGCGGCTTCCCGCCCCGTGGTCCAGGCTTCGGCAGCAACGCAGCCTGCGACCGCACAGCGTTCGGCCCCTCCTGCCACCGCAGGCGAAGGCTGGGAGCGTTCGGCTGAAGCTGAAACCGCACAGCAGACCGGCCATGCCGCCTCCACCGCTTACGCGCCCGCTGCCGCTACGGCAACTGCGCGCAAGCTGAACGAGGACATGGACGACCTGTCCTACACGACCAAGCCCGCAACGCCCGCCGTCACGCAGAACTATCCGCAGCGTGAAATCGTGGCGCAGCGCCCGGCGGCTCCGCAGCCGCAGGCGAAGCGCGTCGGCGGCAGCTTCATCCCGCCCAAACCGCTTGATCCCCGCCAGCCTTCGGGCACCGGCGCGGACCTGTTCGGCGGCGAGACGCTGTCGGCACCCAAAGTCGATACCACGGAAAAGCAGCAGAAGAAGTCTCCTTCGCTGTTTGAACGCTTCACGCTGCAGCGCAAGGAGGAAGTTGTTACGGCTCCCGCCCCCGTGCAGTCGCGTGCGATCGAAGGCACCAACCTTTCGGTCGAAGCCGGCGGCAAGCAGGACGAAGACGAGCTGGACATTCCCGCCTTCCTGAGACGGCAGGCGAACTGATCCGACGCTTAAAGACTCCGCTAAAGAAAACCCCCGGGATCGCTCCCGGGGGTTTTTCGCTGCGCGTTAAAAAGCGCCTGCGCTTTAGTTCGTCGGGCCTTTTTTCAGCAGGCCGTCGAACGGCGTCACGACGCGCACGCCGGTGATGTCGCGGGTGTAGCCGGCGGGCCAGGGCTGGATATGCGCGCCCTGCAGGTTGAAGTCATAGGTCAGGCCCTTCACGATGGGCGTGCCGTCCATGTTCTTGTAGGTGTTGAAGGTGCCGGCGGTGGTATGCACTTCGGTATGTTCGCTCGGGCGGCCTTTATCGACTTCGACAATGCCGGTCACTTTAGCGCGCACGGTTTCCTGTTCGTTTTTGACTTCATGATAAATGCCGGGACCTGCCATGCCGCCCCAGACGAGGGCCGCGCCGAGAAATACGCTGGATAATTTCATCTTGCTCTCCGTTATGATTATGGCAAAAAAATGCGCCTTATGTTCTGCCGTCCTTATGCCCCAGATTCGCGTTCTATATCAAGCGGTTAATTTTGTAACACTCTGTTACAAAAGGTGACTTCTGATGCGTCGCCGCATTTGATACCAAGGTAGCAGGAAGTCTCTTCCTAACAGCTTCATCAACAACGGTTTTTCATCAAATGTTGACCTCGGTTTACCAGCACACGATCCTGAATGCCTTCACCGTCACCGGTGTCGGCGTCCATTCCGGCGCGACCGCGAACATGACCGTGAAACCCGCAGACGCATCTGCCGGCATCACCTTTATCCGCACCGATGTGACCGACAAGAACAACGTGATCCCCGCCCGCTGGAACGCGGTCGTCGATACGAAGCTGTGCACCGTGCTGGCGAACAAGGCCGGCGTGACGGTTTCCACCATCGAACACCTGATGTCGGCCTTTGCCGCGCTCGGCATCGACAACGCGACCGTCGAAATCGACGGCCCCGAAATTCCGATCATGGACGGCAGCGCCGTCCAGTTCGTGCAGGCGATCGATAAAGCAGGGCTTTTGCGCCAGCAGGCGCGCCGCCACGTGCTGCGCGTGCTGAAAACCGTGTCGTATCAGGAAGGTGAAAAGGAAGTATTCCTGTCGCCCGCCGACGGCCAGTTCTTCGGCTTTGAAATCTCGTTCGACAACGCACTGATCGGCCGCCAGAAATACACCCCTGCGCTGAAGGAAGAATCCTATCGCGGCGATATCGCGGCGGCGCGTACTTTCGGCTTCCTGCATGAAGTCGAGGCACTTCGTAAAATGGGCCTTGCCCGCGGCGGCTCGCTCGATAACGCCATCGTCATCGACGGCGACAAAGTCCTGAACGAAGGCGGTTTGCGCTTTAAAAACGAATTCGTGCGCCACAAGATCCTGGATGCCATCGGCGATATTTACCTGATGGGCGTGCAGCTGATCGGCCATTATCACGGCGTGAAGGCCGGCCATGCCATGAACAACAAGATCCTGCATGTGCTGTTCTCGCAAGCGGATGCCTTTGAAATCGTCGAACTGGGCGCCGCCGCACCCCGTACCGCGATCCCCGCCGCCCCGGTCTATGCCGAGGCCGAACGCTCCGTGGCGGTCGTCGCTTAAAACCGGGCTCTTAAGGCTGTATTCAGGCGCTTTTTCCCGCTTTTCATGGGCTTTGAAAGCATGGTATAAAAAGCCATGACCAAGCGTTTCACATTTGTTCTTGCCGCTTCGACCTCCGCCCGCGTTGTGGCGGCTGCCTGCCTGTTGTCGGCGATCACACTGACCGGCTGCACCAACAAGGAAGAGCGCGCCGCCGCCGAGCTTGCGAAAGAAGAGCAGGTTCCGGTCGAAATTCTCTATAACAAGGCGCGCGAAACGATGGAGGCCGGCGACTACATGAAGGCCGCGCTGCGCTTCGACGACGTCGACCGCCAGTATCCCTATTCGCAATGGGCGACGCGCGCGCAGCTGATGTCCGGCTATGCGCAATACCGCAACCTGAAATACACCGAAGCCGTGCTGGCGCTCGACCGTTTTATCGAGCTGCATCCGGGCGACGCGAATGCGCCCTATGCCTATTACCTGCGCGCGCTTTGCTATTACGAGCAGATTTCCGACGTGCGCCGCGACCAGCGCATGACGCAGCTGGCGCTCGACAACCTGAAACAGGTGGTGGAGCGTTTCCCCGAGAGCAAATACGCGCGTGACGCGTCGCTGAAAATCGACCTGACGCAGGATCACCTGGCCGGCAAGGAAATGGAAATCGGCCGCTATTACCTCGACCGCCGCCAGTACCATGCGGCCATCCCGCGTTTCCAGCGCGTTCTCGACAATTACCAGACGACGACCCATGTGCCCGAAGCGCTCCACCGCATGACGGAGGCGTATCTGTCGCTGGGGTTGAAGGACGAGGCGCAGAAAACCGCCGCCATCCTCGGCCACAACTATCCGCAGAGCAGCTGGTACAAGGACAGCTTCAGGCTGTTCAACAAGGAATACAAGGAAGGCGTGGAGCCTTCCGTTTACGACCGCACCATCGGGAAAATTTTCTAGGAAGGCGTAAGGCATGCTGACGAGCCTGACCATCCAGAACATCGTGCTGATCGACCGCCTGCAGCTGGAGGCCGGCGACGGCCTGCTGGCGCTGACCGGCGAAACGGGCGCCGGTAAATCCATCCTTCTCGACGCGCTGGGCCTTGCGCTGGGCGCGCGCGCCGATAGCGGCCTTGTACGCCACGGCGAAGATCAGGCCGCAGCGACCGCCTGCTTCGATATTCCCGCCAAACACCCCGTCAACGCGCTCTTACGCGAAAAAGAGATTGCCGTATCCGATACGCTGATCCTGCGTCGCACGCTGGGCCGCGATGGCCGCAGCAAAGCCTTTATCAACGACGCGCCCGTGGGCGTTCAGTTGTTGAAAGACGTCGGCGCGCTGCTGGTCGAGGTGCATGGGCAGTTTGAAACGCATGGCTTGCTCGACCCCGCCACGCATCTGGGCGTATTGGATATTTATGCAGGCATCGATGCCGCGCCCATCCGCGCCGCATGGAAAACATGGCGGCAGGCGAAGGAACGCTTCGACCGCGCGATGTCGGATATCGAATCCGCGCGGATGCAGGAAGATTATTTGCGCTATACGGTGGCGGAGCTGGAAAAGCTCGATCCGCAGCCGGGCGAAGACGCCGTGCTGTCGGAAAAGCGCCAGCTGCTGATGAACCGCGAAAAAATGTCGGGCGCATTCGGACAGGCCACCAACATCATCGAAAGCGAAAACGGGCTGCAGGGCCAGATGGGCAGGTTGCAGGCCGTGCTGGAGCGCCTCTCCGACAAAGATCCGCAAGTGAAGCCGCTGGTGGAGGCGCTGGGCCGCGCGCAGGCGGAAATTGCCGATATCGGCTGGCAGGTGGAAAAAATAAAATCCGCCGGCGAGCGCAGCACGGAGCGGCTGGAGGATATCGAGGAGCGTTATTTCGCCCTGAAAGAAATCGCCAAGAAACACCGCACGACCGTCGACGGCCTGGCCGCGATCTACGAAGACCTGTCGCAAAAACTGCGCCTGATCACCAATCAGGAAGAAGCGCTGGCCGAGATGCAAAAAGCAACATCCGCCGCCCGCAGCGTTTATATGGCGGAGGCGGAAAAGGCCACCGCAAAACGTCAGAAGGCATCAGCGAAGCTGGCGAAATCGGTGAATGCCGAACTGCCCGACCTGAAACTCGACAAGGCGAAAATCAGCGTCGTCTGCGACAAGGCGTCGGATGAAAACGGCTGGTCGCCCGAAGGTTTCGACCATGTGCAATTCATGATCTCCACCAACCCGAACACGCCCCCGGGCGCGCTGCACAAGGTGGCGTCGGGCGGTGAACTCAGCCGTTTTATGCTCGCGCTGAAAGTTATTCTGGCAGAAACGAGCAGCATCCCGACCCTGATATTCGACGAGGTCGATGCGGGCATCGGCGGCGCGACGGCGGATGCGGTGGGCGAACGCCTGCAGCGCCTTGCCAAAGACTATCAGGTGCTGGTCGTGACCCACAGCCCGCAGGTGGCCGCCCGCGCAGCCAATCACTGGCATGTCGCCAAGTCGGAGAAGAAAGGCACCGTCACCACGCGCATCCTGCCGCTGGTCGCCGTGAACGAACGCCAGGAAGAAATCGCCCGTATGCTGTCGGGCGCCGAAATCACCAAGGAAGCCCGCGCGCAGGCGGCGAAGCTGCTGGAAAACCATCCCCGCCGCGCGGCAAACGCGTAAATTATGCCGCCGAAGAAAAGCAAAGCACCCGCCGCCGATACGCTCAACCCCATGGAAGCGACGCTGGAGGCTGATACACTGCGCCGCCAGTTGAAGCGGCACGACAAGGCATACCACCAGAAAGACGCGCCGGAGATTTCGGACGCCGAATATGACGCGCTGAAAAACCGGCTGCGGGAAATTGAAGCGGCCTTCCCCAACCTCGTCACGCCCGACAGCCCGACGCAAACCGTGGGCTATGCGCCGTTGCGCGAATTCAAAAAGATCCGCCATGCCGTGCCGATGCTGTCGCTGTCGAACAGCTTCGCCGATGAGGACGTCACCGATTTCGTCGATCGTGTGCGCAAATTCCTGCTGATCCCCGATACGCAGAAGGTGGAAGTGCTCGCCGAGCCGAAGATTGACGGGCTTTCCTGCTCGCTCCGCTATGAAAGCGGGCAACTCGTTTATGCCGCGACGCGCGGCGACGGAGAGGAAGGCGAAGACGTTACCGAGAACGTGAAAACCATCAAATCCGTTCCGCAAAGCCTGCCGAAAGGCGTTCCCGATGTGCTGGAGGTGCGCGGCGAAATATACATGACGCGCGAAGATTTCCAAAAACTAAACAAGGCGCAGGAAGAAGCCGGCGACAAAATTTTTGCCAACCCGCGCAACGGGGCGGCAGGCAGCCTGCGCCAGCTGGATGTGCGTATCACCGCGAAACGCCCGCTTCGTTTCTACGGCTATGCGCTGGGCGAGGTTTCCGCGCCCTTCGCCGAAACGCAGGACGGCATCCGCAAAAAACTGGAAAACTGGGGGTTTGACGTTCCTGTGCCGACGACGGTCGCGGGCAGCGCTGCGGAACTTCTGGCGTTCCACGAACAGGTCTATCACACGCGCCCCGAAATCCCTTATGACATCGATGGCGTCGTCTATAAGGTCAACGACCTCGACTACCAGAAACGCCTTGGCTTCATCAGCCGCAGCCCCCGCTGGGCGACCGCGCACAAATTTCCGGCGGAACAGGCGGAAACCATTCTAAAAAAAATCTCCATTCAGGTCGGGCGCACCGGCGTTTTAACGCCGGTTGCGGAGCTGGAACCCGTGAATGTCGGCGGTGTGATTGTTTCCCGCGCGACGCTGCATAACGAAGACGAGATCGGGCGCAAGGGCGTGTATGAAGGCGCGCGCATCATCATCCAGCGCGCGGGCGACGTGATCCCGCAGGTGGTGCGCGTCGTGAACACGCAACCAGACAAGGTTTTCAAATTTCCCGCCACCTGCCCGGAATGCGGCAGCCTTGCGGTGCGCGAGGAAGACGAAGCGGCGACGCGCTGCACGGGCGGGTTGGTTTGCCCCGCGCAGGCGGTCGAGCGGCTGAAGCATTTTGTTTCCAAATACGCCTTCGACATCGAAGGGCTTGGCGAAAAGATCATCAAGGAATTCTGGGACGAAGGCATCATCAAGATGCCCGGCGATATTTTCAGGCTGGAGAAACACGCGGAAGCATTGAAAACGCGTGAAGGCTGGGGCGAATTGTCGGTCAAGAATTTGCTGGCCGCCGTCGAGGAACGGCGCAGTATCGGCCTTGATCGTTTTATTTACGCGCTTGGCATCCGGCAGGTCGGGCAGGCGACGGCACGCAAACTGGCGCTGCATTACAGCAGCCTTGAAAACCTGTTGGCGCAGATGAAAGACGCCCAGGACCATTCATCCGCCGCCTATCACGCGCTTGACGATATCGGCGATATCGGCGCGTCGATGGCGGAAGACATCGTCGCGTTTTTCGCCGAGAAGCATAATCTAGATGTCATTCACGACCTGAAAAAAGAACTGAACGTCAAAGATTTCGAACGCCCCAAGACGGTTGAATCCGCCGTCACAGGAAAAACCGTCGTCTTCACCGGCAAACTGACCAAAATGGGCCGCGACGAGGCGAAGGCGCAGGCGGAATCATTGGGCGCGAAGGTCGCAGGCGCCGTGTCGAAAAACACCGATTCCCTGATCGCAGGCGAGGATGCCGGATCGAAAATGAAAAAGGCCGCCGAGCTGGGCGTGAAGGTGCTGACGGAAGACGAGTGGCTGGCGCTCATCGAGTAACCCCGGCGAAGGCCGGGGTCCAAGCAGCTGCTCGTCCTATTGGCGGCTACGGCTTATGAGGCGTCGCCGCCAATTATACTGATGGTGCTTAGACCCCGGCCTTCGCCGGGGTTACAGATGGATTTACTTCTGCAGCTTGCCCTTCGCCGCCTTCTTCAGCAGGATCAAATCATCCAGCGCCTTGTTCACGTCATCCGACATTTCGCGGCGTTCCAGAAAATCGCGGCCGCCGGCGTTGCGCGTGAGCGACATTTCCAGCGCGCGGGACAGGATATCGGCAATCGCGACGTCTTTCTGGTCAAGCGCAAGGCGCATTGCCTGCGTCACGAGGTCGCTGAGGCGCTGGTATTGTTTTTTATTGGCTTCGGGCATTTCACACTCTCTTGTCTTTTTTTAATCGTTTTTATATCCCGCTTCAGCAGGCTTACATGCCGGGGGGGCGCGGCTTGCTGGGCGGGTTAGGCTTTTTTGGCGCAGGATTCATGGCAAGAGTCACGCGGTCGTTCAGGAAACCATCGACTTCCTTCAGCCACTGGTCGCGCAGCTCGTCGCGCTCCATCCAAATTTCGTGCTTTGCGTCGGCAATTTCAACCTTTTTCGCATTCGGCAGCAGCGTTAATGCGCGGTCCTGCGCGGCGCGGTCGACGATTTTTTCCTGCCCTGCGATTTCCATCAGGATCGGTGTCTTGATCGCTTTCAGGTAATCTTCGTCGTTCAGCACGTCGATGGATGAAAACGTGTGATAGACCCAGCCATAGGTCGCATCGCCGATTTTCAGCGCGTCGTTATTTTTGACGATTTCCTGGTCGGCGGCGAAACGCACGGGATCGCTGGTTTTGTTGTTGCCCTTGAACGGCTCTTCCGACCAGTCGGCGCCGCCGGGGATGTATTTTTCGAGGTAATTGCCGGCCTTGGCGAATTTCGCCATCTGGCGCGCCAGTTTTTTCGGCATCCCGTTCGTCACGATATCGATCATCGGCGAGGTGAGGATGGCGGAATCAAACACGCCGTCATGTTCGTTCAGATACCGCAACCCGATATGCGCGCCCATCGAATGGCCCATATAAATCAGCGGCTTTTTCGCGGCGGGTTCGACGATCGTCGTGACAAACTGGTGCAGCGTGTCGATCTGTTCGCTATATCCTTCCTGATGCGCCTTCTGGCTGCCCTTGATGAATTTTTCGGACCCGCCCTGCCCGCGCCAGTCCATCATGTAGACATCGAAGCCGCGGGAATTCAGGTCGCGCATCACTTCGTAATATTTCTCGATATTCTCGCGAAAACCGCTGCCGATAACGATACTGCCTTTCGAGACACCGTCGGCCTTGGACACGCCGTAGCGGATATCCGCGCCCTTGGCATTCTTGAAATGCCCTTCGGTGAAATTCGGCGGCTGGTTGAATTTTGCTGGCAACATACCCTTAAGGTCCCCCATGTTGCGGCGGTGCAGCTTTCGGCGGCACCGGTTTCAGTTTTATCCGGTCTGCGATAAATCCGTCGATTTCTTTCCACCACGCCTTGCGCTGCGTATCGCGGTCGATCCACAGCGCATGCAGCCCGCCGTCGATCTCGACCGTTTTCGCGTTCGGCAGCAGACGCCCGGCGCGGCGCACGGATTCATTGTCGATCACGTCATCCGCGCCGCCGATGCCGAACAGCACGGGCGTTTTAATCGAGCGCAGGAAATTTTCGGAAGACGTTTTTTCGGTCGATTTGAACAGGCTGTCCACGTAACCGATCGTCGGGTCTTCGGCCTTTAATTTATCGTTCAGCAGCATGAAGGCCTTGTGCAGGCCCATGCGCACGGGGTTTTTCTCGCGCATGTCCTTGCGCTCCGCCGTCAATTGGCGCGTGAGCGCGCGGCGGCCGTCCTTGATGCGTTGGTTGGCAAGGCCGCCTTCGACGGCGGCGGCAAAGGCCTGTTTCATGAGGTCTTTAGCCGTGCCCATCGGGCGCATTTCGACGAGCGGCGTTGCGAGGATGGCGAAATTGAAATCGGATTGATATTGTTCGAGGTAGCGCAAAGCCACCTGCCCGCCCATGCTGTGGGTGCTGAGGAACAGCGGCTGCGTTTTATCGAACGTCACAATTTCCTGGCGGAATTTGCGCAGGTCTTCGATATGGTCTTCGACCGTCTGGCCTTTTTTCGATGGCGGCGAATTTTTTTCGGAGCCGCCATGCCCCGCCCAGTCCATCATCCAGACGGCGTAACCGCGGTCGAGATATTCGTGGATGGTTTCGTGATAGGCCTCGCGGAAATCGGCGTAACCGGTCGTGATGACGACGGTGCCTTTTTTCTCCCCTGCCGGTTCGGCATGGCCATAGCGGATCTGTTTACCAGTGGTGCTGGTAAACTTATCCTCCTGCCATCCATCCGGTTCGAAAAACCGGTTCAAATTCGCCATAGGGGGCTCTTTCAATTGCGCGGAAGCAGAGATGAGTATACTTGGAAATAAACTTATTTCCAGACGCTACTTTATTCAAAAAAGTTGCGCGGTTCAGGAACTTAGCGAAATTTTCGCGCGATTCAGAATGCTGCAACGCAGCGTTATTTCACGCTGAACATAAAGCGGAATTTCTGCAAGGTGATTAGTGTTCGAGCGCCTTGATGACGCCTTCGCACATCGCTTTCGCGTCGCCCAGCAGCATCATGGTGTTGTCATAAAAGAACAGCTCGTTATCGATGCCCGCATAACCCGAACCGAGCGAGCGTTTGATGAACAAAACCGTGCCCGCCGATTCGACATCGAGGATCGGCATGCCATAGATGGGCGAAGCCGGGTCTTTTTTGGCGGCGGGGTTGGTGATGTCGTTCGCGCCGATCACGAAGGCGACGTCGGTCTGCGCGAAATCGCGGTTGATGTCTTCCAGCTCCAGCACTTCGTCATAGGGCACGTTGGCTTCGGCCAGCAGCACGTTCATGTGGCCGGGCATACGGCCCGCGACGGGGTGGATGGCGTAGCGCACTTTCGTGCCGTTCTTTTTCAGCATGTCGCACATTTCGCGAAGCGCGTGCTGCGCCTGCGCGACCGCCATGCCGTAGCCCGGCACGATCACGACGGACGCCGCGTTTTTCAGGATGAAGGCCGCGTCATCGGCGGAACCGATTTTCACCGGCTTGTCGGATTTCACCGCCGCCGCGCCGCCCGCCGCCGCTTCGCCGCCGAAACCGCCCAGAATGACGTTGAAGAACGAACGGTTCATGCCCTTGCACATGATGTAGGACAGGATCGCGCCGGATGCCCCCACAAGTGCGCCGACAATAATCAGCAGGTTGTTTTGCAGCGTGAAGCCGATACCCGCCGCCGCCCAGCCGGAATAGCTGTTGAGCATCGACACGATGACCGGCATATCCGCGCCGCCGATCGGAATAATCATCAACACGCCCAACAGCAGCGCGACCGCGACGATCGCCCAGAACAGCAGAGGCGACTGCGTCATGCACAGCAGCACGATCATAACGACCACGCCGATGCCCAGCAGCGCGTTCAGCGGATGCTGCCCCTTGAACACGATGGGCTTGCCGGTAATGAACCCCTGCAGCTTGCCGCAGGCGATGATGGAGCCGGTGAAGGTGATCGCGCCGATCGCCACGCCGAGGCTCATTTCAATCAGGCTGCCGACAGGGATATTGCCGTGTTCGCCGATGCCGTAGGCGGCGGGCGAGCCGAAGGCGGCAGCCGCGATCATGACGGCGGCAAGGCCGACCAGCGAGTGGAACGCCGCGACCAGCTGCGGCAGGTCGGTCATGGCGATTTTTTTGGCGACGAAAGCGCCGATGGCGCCGCCAACCGCGATGCCCGCCACGATGAGGCCGAAGCCCTGCATGTTCGGCATGAACATGGTGGTGATAATCGCCAGCGTCATGCCCGCGATGCCAAAGCGCATCCCGCTCTTGGCGGTTTCTGGGCCGGACAGGCCGCGCAGCGCCATGATGCAGCAGACGGAAGAAACAAGGTAGGCCAGCAATGATACGGTCATGGACATGAAAGCGATTCCTTATTTCTTTTTCTTTTTCGAGAACATGGCCAGCATGCGCTGCGTCACGATGAAGCCGCCGAAGATATTGACGGAGGCCAGCACGACGGCCAGAAAACCCATGCCCTTGGACAGCACGTTGTCGGACTGACCGACCGCAATCAATGCGCCCACGATGATGACGGATGAAATGGCGTTGGTGACGGCCATCAGCGGCGAATGCAGCGCGGGCGTGACGCGCCAGACGACGTAATAACCGACGAAGCAGGCCAGCACAAATACCGTGAGCCCGATCACAAAGAACGGCGCGCCCGCGCCATGCTGCGCGGCCGCGAGCGCGGCTTCGGATGCCGACAGCTGGTTCAGCAATTCGGTCACTTGCGCGTTCAGCACCTGCGTGGTGCCTTGTACCTTATCGGCCTGTTCGGAAAGATTCGACGACATATTTTAAGTATCCTTATGCCTTGAAGTTGGGATGAACGATTTCGCCGTCGCGGGTCAGGACGGTTGCCTTCACGATTTCATCTTCCCAGTTGATTTTCAGGTTCTTGGTTTCCTTGTCCACCAGCGGCGTCAGGAAATTGACGAGGTTGCGGGCGTAAAGCGCCGAAGCATCCACGGCAATGCGGCTCGGCATATTCGGGTGGCCGACGATTTTCACGCCGCCCACATCGACCACTTCGCCGGATTTGGCGAGCGACACG
>JADYYV010000201.1 GCA_020853455.1 Alphaproteobacteria bacterium
AGGTCGGCGTTCGCCCATAGCATCAGGCTGCCGAAAACATAAGCGGCGATCATGGCCGGATTCATGATCAGTCGCAGCAGCTTGCGCTCCATGATCTTCAGGGTCTCGGAAAGCTCTGACCCCTTATCGGCATCGGCGTGATAGACGAACAGGCGCGGCAGGTACAGCAAGCCCGCCATCCACGAGATAACCGCAATCAGGTGCAGCGATTTGAAGACATCGTAATGGGCGAAGATGAATTCTTTCATGCGGCCTCCTTGACGCAGCCGCAGCGGGTGAATTTTCCGCCGCAGACGCGTGGTTGTTCCTTGCCGGCGATTTCTTCCATCACCATATCGGCAAGCCCGCCGATAAACAGCGGATGAGTCGATACCGTGGGCACGCGCGCGTAATAGGGCACGCCCAGATGCTCGGCTTCTTTCTTGAATTCTTCGTCAAGCTCGACCAGTGTTTCAACATGTTCGGAAACGAAGGCATGCGGATAGATCACGACGCCTACTTTATCCTTCGCCGCCTGCTCCAGTTCTTCGCGGATGGAGGGACCGATCCATTTCAGCGGACCGATGCGGCTTTGATAGCAGATACGCCATTGGTCTTTTGAAAGGCCCAGTTTTACGGCGATGGCAGCTGCCGATTTTTCACACTGGTCCTGATAGGGATCCCCGCCCTGAACGATTTTCTCCGGAAGCCCATGTGCCGAAAACAACACGCGGGTATCGGCGGGGGCTTGCTTCAGGGTATTGGCAATAAGGTCTGCCGAAGCATCGATAAAGCCCTTCATCAGCGGGTAGCAGCCGATGCGATGCACGGCGATATCATCCCGGCGCTTATGCAGGCCGCCGCCGGCCGCTTTCACCGCGCGCCAGAAATTTTCGAACGATGATTTCGTCGTGGTTGTGGAATATTCAGGATAGAGCGGCAGCATGACAATCCGGTCGGGGCCGTAGGCTTCGAGCGCATCAACGGTATCTTCGGCGGAAGGTTCCCAATACCGCATGGATACGAAAACTTCGACCATATCATTCACATTCGGCATGCGCGCGTTCAGGGCGGTTTCGAGTGCCCGCGCCTGCGCCTGCGTGTTTTGCAGCAGGGGTGATTTGTAGCCCAGACGGCCATAAGCCTCGAGCGCCGCGCCCGCCCCGCGCGTGCGGGAAATGTATTTCGCAATGAAGTAGCGGATCGGCAGCGGTGCTGCGATAATGTTCTTGTCCATGAAGAAATTGAACAGGAACGGCTTGATATCCGCCTTTTGCAACGGACCGCCCAGGTTAAACAGGATAACGGCTGTTTTCATCCCGCATGACTCCGGATTGTTTTCGCCAACAGCGCTACATGTTCAGGCGGGGTTTCCTTGATGACGCCATGACCAAGGTTGAAAATAAACGGCTGGCCGCGCACGGCATCCAGAATACCGCGCACACCCTGTTCCAGCGCGTCGCCGCCAGTCAGCAGCAATACGGGATCGAGGTTTCCCTGCAGGCATCTGCCTTTCCCAAAATTTTCTACGGCCCAGTCGAGCGGCACTTGCGTATCGAGGCCGATACCGTCAAAGCCCGTTTGTTCGGCATAATGCTGGCACAAGCCGCCCGCGCCGCGCGGAAAGCCGATCATCGGCGTCTGCGGGCATTCTTTTGCAAGCCGGCTGCGAATTTCCTGCGCGGGTTTAATGACCCAGCGCGTGAAGTAAGGTTCCGGCAGCAATCCCGACCAGCTGTCGAAGAGTTGGAGGGCATCAGCGCCGGCGCGCACCTGCGCGGCCAGATAGGCGACAGTCGCATCCACAACTTTGGCGATCAGCGCGTCGAAGGCTTCGGGATTTTTGTAGGCAAAAATTTTCGTGCGCGTAAATTCACCGCCGCCTTGCCCGTCCACCATATAACAGGCGACCGTCCAGGGCGCACCTGCAAAGCCGATCAAGGCCTTATCAGGTGCAAGTTCCTGACGCACGCGACGTATAGTTTCATAAACAGGCGATAATTTGTCGGCATCATAAACCAGTTTCGTAACATCGAGTTCGCCAAGCCTTGGCCCCTCGCCTTCCACGAAATCAAGTTTCTGTCCCAGCGCATGGGGAATGACCAAAATATCGGAAAACAGGATAGCGGCGTCCATATCGAAACGCCGGATCGGCTGCAGCGTCACTTCGGCGGCAAATTCGGGGCTGAAGCACAGGTTCAGGAACGAGCCTGCGGTGGCGCGCAGGGCACGGTATTCCGGCAGGTAGCGTCCGGCCTGCCTCATCAGCCAGAAGGGCACAGGCGTTTGCGCCACGCCCTGCAAAGCCCTAAGGAAGGGACTGGATGTAACCTGTTGCGTTGCCAAGACCTGAGACATGTGTTTCCCGTTTTGAGAACCTGAATATATATAAGTATTAGAATCTTTTAGTAGTAGTTTGTTGCACGGTGATTAACGGGGATAAATAACAGGGCCGTATTTTATCCCCCCCACGTCGTTCGTCAGGCATACGCAAAAAAGAACAGTTTGATGTAAAAGATGCCTAGGTCGCTGGATTCCCTTAATTCCTGGTAACTGTGGATAACGGGGATAACTGTTGATTCCGTAAACCATAGTTATCCACGTAATTCTATTCCAGAGTCCACCCCGCGAGTCCCTTGTTAAGTGCTTGTTCGGACTCGGGGAGTTATCCCTAAAAAATTCTGCCCCCGATCTTGCGCGCAGGTTTATCCAAAGGCTTATCCACACCTTGCCCGCTTCATTGGCGAAAACACGCTTTTCACGTGGTTAAAATCTGCGCTAGGATGAAACAACAAACATAAGGTCTTAAAATGTCGGAAGACTGGCAGAAACTGGACGCAGAAAAAGCGGCGCGGATCCTGAGCGAGATCAACCCGCAGCTGGAACCCGTGCCTTTTTCGATGGAGAGCACGACCGTTCGCAGCCAGAAGCTGCCTTTTTACAAAGGCTACGAGCTGTTCGAGCTGACCGACCTGTCCGCCGTTCCGGGCGCGCGCAAATATGCCATCTATAAGCCCGGCGACGTGAATGTTGTCAACTGGACGAACCAGGCGATTTACGAGACGAATGAAAAAGCGCCCATCGTGCTGGACAGCAATACGGTTGTCGAATACGTGAAGTTCTTCTTCAATTACGTGCGCGGCCGTCATGGCCGTTTCCTGATCATCGAGACCATCGATGATATCCGCTGGCAGATCGAACCGCCGTTGCAGGGCCGCAAGGTGATGCAGGAGATGCTGCAGCCGGTCACGCTGGTGTCGCAGGATTCCGACGGTACTTACAACCTGCTTGCTTTCATGGTGTTCAAGGACAGCCTGTTCCGCACCAAGGTGCATGTCAAGAAGGATGGCCTTGTCAGCATGTCGGATGAAGAGCTTAAGATCGAGGGCATGCCCGTGCTGCAGGACGCAGCCGCGTAAGATCATGGTCGCGCTTATCAGACAGCCCGACGCCCGCGAAAAAAAACCAGAATTTTCCGACCTTCCCCCCACTATTTTCCGCCAGCTGGAAAAACTGTGCGGAGATAAAATAATATCATCCGGCACTGCGTTTGGCGGGCTTTCCGCGTCGGCCGGGTTCATCATGACTCTCGCATCCGGCCGTAAGGTTTTTGCCAAAGGCACGCATCCGGCCGAGACCGCGCACGGATCCGCGAACCTGGCGCAGGAAATTTCCGCGTACCAGATTGTCGAGGCGCTGCGCGACGCGTCACCGCCCTATATCGGCGTGGTTTCGGACGGTGAAGAAGACGGATGGATGCTGGGCGTATGGGAATGCGTCGATCATGATCCCGCGCTTGCATCTTTGCCGCGCCTGATGGAGCTGTTCCGCGCATGGCAGAAATTCGACGGCGCGAAAGAAGTCCTGCCCTCGGTGCGGGAGCAGGTTTATATCAGCCAGTTTTTTTCGGTCGACAAGAAATGGCAGCGCCTGAAAAACGATCCGGCGATCCGCAAAAAATTTCTGACGCTCTTCGACGATCAGCCCGCAGCGAACGCGTGGTTTGAAAAAAGCATCGATGCCCTGACCGAATGGCAGATCCGCGCCGCGCGCCTGGGCGCGCCGGAAGGCCTTGTGCATGGCGACCTGCGCCTCGACAATTTTATTTTCACGAAGGACCGCGCCTATGCCGTCGATTGGCCGAATGCGTGTTTTGGTCCGCTTGTTTTTGATCAAATGTTTTTGTTTTCGAACCTTGAAGCGGAAGGCCTTGGCAAGATTGAAGAGCTGATGGAGCAATTCGGCTCTTATATCAGCGACGATGCGGTTGCCATGCTGGCATCGCTTTCGGGTTACTTTGCCGATCAGGCCTATCGGGATGTGCCGGAACGCATGCCGCGACTGCGCTGGATGCAGAAATCCATGCTGCTGGCGCAGCTTAAGTGCTTGTCCCGATTAGGGATAATCGAATCAATTCCGAGAATGACTGACGAAAATCAATAAATTTTGCCGATTTACAGCAAGATTATTCTTATTCTGTGGTTCTTTTATCC
>JADYYV010000202.1 GCA_020853455.1 Alphaproteobacteria bacterium
CTTGGACGCCAGCAGGTCCATCAGCGCGAGCAGCACGCCCGATACCACGAAAACGATGTGGAGGATGATCATCCAGCGGATGTCGTCGGGTTTGTAGTTCTGGAGGTCCATGAACACCTTCAGCAGGTGAATGCCCGAAATGGCTACGATGGAGGCGATGAGTTTCAGTTTCAATGCCGAGAAATCGACATTGCCGCGCCAGTCGAACTGGTCTTCGTCGTCTTTCGTATCAATCTTCGACACGAAGTTTTCGTACCCGGAGAAAATCACGATCAGCACAAGATTGCCCGCCAGCGACAGGTCGATCAGCGACAGCGCGGCCAGAATCGCGTCCGACTGGCTGATATTGGGAATCTGGCCGAGGAAGTGGACAAGTTCCTGCACAAAGGACGACAGCAGCAGCAGCAGCGACAGCGACAGGCCGATATAAAACGGCGCCATCAGCCAGCGGCTGATATAAAGGCCGCGTTCGATCGCCAGTTCGACCTTTTTCAACACGGGCGGCTGGGCGGATTTGGGCTTGGTCATCGGCGTTTTCCTTAACAAATTGAATCTGCGGGTTATTTTTAAACGGCAGCCCGCCGCAGCGTCAACTCTGGTTTATTCCGTCCCCCGCCCCATGTTACGTCAGACCCGCGCCGCTCTTAAAATTATGGCAAATGCGCTTTTGAATATTTGCAAAGCAGCATTTATGTGATATTCAGACCGTCACGCAAAAAGATTGCGGCAAGTTTTAACGTAACCAAACGAGGACTTGTAATGAGCAACATCGACGAACGCGTCAAGAAAATCGTGGTCGAGCATCTGGGCGTCGACGGCGCGAAAGTGACCGACAACGCGAGCTTCATCGACGACCTGGGCGCAGACAGCCTCGACACCGTCGAGCTGGTCATGGCTTTCGAAGAAGAATTCGGCATCGAGATCCCCGACGACGCGGCTGAGAAGATCCAGACCGTGAAAGACGCGATCTCGTTCATCGCACAAAACGCCAAGGCCGCTTAACAGCGCCCGCGTGTGAACGCCAGTTAAAATGGCCCCGTTTCTGTTTCAAGCAGGGCGGGGCCATTTCCTTGAACACTGTTGCAGGAATTTCCCCCACGAATGAACGCGAATGCACACGAATTGATCTTCAAGGATGAAGTGTATCAGATCGTCGGCACCGCGATTGAAGTCAGCAACACGCTGGGCTCGGGTTTTTTAGAAAAGCCTTATGAGCGCGCGCTGGCAGTGGAACTGGGAATGCGAAGCATTCCCTTTGAACAGCAGCGGCAATATAGCATTCTGTACAAGGGCGCTGTCGTCGGGGATTACATACCGGACCTTATCGTTTATGGCAAGATCATCGCGGAAGTGAAAACAATCGAGCGGATTGGATCAAAAGAACGCAGCCAGCTTTTAAACTATTTAAGAGCGACTGGCATGAAAGTCGGAGTTATCTTGAATTTCGGCAATGCCAAGCTTGAATGGGAAAGACTGGTCGCATGATTATTCGCGTTTATTCGTGTTTATTCGTGGGCAAATTTACTAATTCGGAGAAGTTCAAATGAGACGCGTTGTTGTGACCGGCATGGGAATTTTGAGCCCCTTGGGCAGCGGCCTCGATCATAACTTGGCGGCGATCACCGCCGGCAAATCGGGCCTGCGCAAGATCAGGGGATTTGACGCATCCGACCTGCCGAGCCAGGTCGCGGGCGAAGTGCCGCTGGCGGTCGAAGGTGTAACCGGCGAAGGCCTGTTCGATGTGAACAAATACATCGAACACAAAGAACAGAAGAAAATGGATGTGTTCATCCAGTACGGCTATGCCGCCGCGGTCGACGCGGTGGAAGACAGCGGCTGGAAACCCACCGACGATGAATCGCTGTGCCGCACCGGCGTGCTGATCGGGTCGGGCATCGGGGGCTTGCAGAACATTCAGGACACCTCGATCATGATGGCGGAAAAGGGCCCGCGTCGCATATCGCCGTTCTTTATCCCCTCCTCGCTCATCAACCTGACATCGGGTCAGGTTTCCATCCGCTACGGATTCAAGGGCCCGAACCATGCGGTTGTCACCGCCTGCGCGACCGGCAGCCATGCGATTGGCGATGCCGCGCGCCTGATTGCGTTCAACGACGCCGATGTGATGGTGGCGGGCGGATCGGAAGCGGCGATCTGCCGCGTCGGCGTGGGCGGTTTCGCGGCCTGCCGCGCACTGTCGACCAGCTATAACGACACGCCGGAAAAAGCGTCGCGCCCGTTTGATAAAGGCCGCGATGGTTTCGTGATTGCCGAAGGCGCCGGCGTTGTGGTGCTGGAAGAATACGAACACGCGAAAAAACGCGGCGCGAAAATTTACGCCGAAGTGATCGGCTACGGCCTGTCGGGCGACGCGTATCACGTGACCTCGCCCGCCGAAGACGGCAATGGCGGTTTCCGCGCGATGCAGGCGGCATTGAAGCGCGCGAATGTGAACCCCGAAGCGGTCAATTACATCAACGCGCATGGCACATCGACGCCGCTCGGCGACGATATCGAGCTGGGCGCGACCAAGCGCCTGTTCGGCGACGCGATCAAGGGCATCAGCATTTCGTCCACCAAATCGGCGATCGGCCACCTGCTCGGCGCCGCAGGCGCTGTCGAGGCCATTTATTCCGTCATGGCGATCAAGACCGGCATTATCCCGCCGACGCTGAACCTGGACAACCCGTCGGATGTGGCGGCGGGCCTCGACCTTGTCCCGCACAAGGCGAAGCAGCGCGAAGTGAATATCGCGCTGTCGAACTCGTTCGGCTTCGGCGGCACCAATGCCAGCCTCGTCTTCCGCAAGGTATAATCCCGCATGGGCAGATTCCTGAAGTTCCTCTTCACCTTCGCGGTCGTCGCGGGGCTTGGCGTGGCTGTGCTGGGCTGGCTTTATATCGGCCGCGAACTGCCTAGGTCAGGGCCGCTGCAAACCGAAAAGATCGTCTATATCCCGTCCGGCAGCGGCGTGCGGCAGATCGGCGATGTGCTGGCAAAAAACGGCGTGATTGCCGATGAATGGATGTTCCGGCTGGGTGCGATGATCACGAAGGTCGGCGGCTCCCTGAAGGCAGGCGAATACCAGTTTCCCGCGAAAATTTCTGTGGCGGACACCATCAAGCTGCTGCAGGCGGGCAAGGAATACCAGCGCCAGCTGACCATTCCCGAGGGGCTGACATCGTATGAAATCGTCGAGCTGGTAAACGCGGCCGAGGCATTGGACGGTACGCTGGATATTTCCCGCCTGCCCGCCGAAGGCACGCTGCTGCCCGAAACCTATTATTACACCCACGGCAAAAAACGCACCGAGATCATCGACCGCATGGCCGAAGCGATGAAAAAAACGCTGGCCGAATACGGGGCGAAGCGCGACCCGAAAAGCATCATCAGGAACGAAAACGAATGGGTGACGATGGCTTCGGTGGTGGAGCGTGAAACCGCGCTTGCGGCGGAACGGCCGCGCGTGGCGGGCGTGTTCCTCAACCGCCTGAAAACCGGCATGCCGCTGCAATCCGACCCCACCACGATTTATGCCGTAACGGAAGGCAAGGGCAAGCTGGGGCGTTCGCTGACCACCGCCGACCTGCGCATCGATTCACCCTATAACACCTATGTCGCCGCCGGCCTGCCGCCGGGCCCGATTGCGAATCCGGGGCGTGAATCGCTGCTGGCGGTTTTGCAGCCGGAGGAACATCAATATCTCTACTTCGTCGCCAACGGCACGGGCGGGCATGCTTTCGGCCGCAGCCTGGAAGAACACAACGCGAATGTCGCCAAATGGCGCGCGCTGCAGCGGCAGAAATAATCATTTAACCGTGATGTTTCATGCGCTTGGCCCTTTACGAAAGCTTCAGCCTTTTCTGCTAGGATAAAATAATGGCTGGCAAACGCACCGCAGACGTCGCGCATCTCGACCCGAACTTGCTCAAAGGCGACAGCCCTTTCCGCAACCATTTGCTGATCGCGATGCCGGGCCTCGGCGACAGTTTTTTCCACAAAAGCGTCGTCTATGTCTGCGCGCACAGCGCGGCGGGGGCGATGGGTATCGTCATCAATCAAAAATTGCAGGACGTAAAATTCCGCGAGCTGCTGGAGCAGTTAAAACTGCCGCAGCCGCAGGCGATTTTCGAACCCACCGTGCATTTCGGCGGGCCCGTTGAAACGGGGCGCGGCTTCGTGCTTCATTCGACCGATTTCATGCGCGAGGATACCGTGCGCATCAACGACAATATCTGCATCACCGGCACGATCGACATTCTGTCGGCCATCGCCGAAGGGCGCGGCCCGCAGCGCAGCATCTTCGCGCTCGGCTATTCCGGCTGGGGGCCGGGGCAACTGGAGCAGGAAATGCAATCCAACTCATGGCTGACCGTGCCGGCGGATGACGAGCTTATCTTCTCGACCGACATCGCGCATAAATGGGAAAAATCGCTGAAGCGTCTGGGGATAGAGCCCGCGATGCTGTCGATGGATGCGGGCAGAGCCTAATCACAAAACCCCACCCGAACGTGATCCCCGCGAAAGCGGGGATCTCGGCGACCTTGTGGGCACATGATGCCCACGGGATCCCCGCTTTCGCGGGGATGACGGTAAGGGGTTAGAAACTGCTACCACCTAAATTGATGAATTCTTCGGACAATAACGAAAACATCTGGTGGTCGCGCCATTCCTTGTTGATCTGGATGTATTTGCGGGCGATGCCTTCGGCGGTGAAACCACAATTACGCAGCACCTTCTGGCTCGCCACGTTTTCGGGCAGCGTGCCGGCCTGAATGCGGTGCAGTTTCAGCGCGGAGAAACCGAACTGGCAGGCGAGCAATGCCGCCTCGGTCATGAAGCCTTGCCGCGTTTCGCCTTCATCCAGCCAGTAACCCATCGTCGCCATCTGGCCTGCGCCGCGCACGATGTTGTTGAGCGTCACGCCGCCCACCAGCGCATTGGTGTCGTTGCGGAAGATGAAGAAGGCGTAGCCGCGATCCGTGTCCCATTCTTCGTGGTAATTGGCAAGGCGGCGGTTGAAGCCTTCGCGCGTCGTGTTGCTGAAGGCGGCGGCGGGGCTCCACGGCTTTAAAAACCGTTCGTTGCGGTTACGCACCTCCACCCATTCTTCCCAGTCGCTGCGGTCGGGGCAGCGGATATGGATGCGCTCCCCCATCAATTTTAGCGGGAGGCGGGTGTTGCGCGGGGCGCGGTCGTTTTTGAAGAAGTTGAGGAGCATTTGACGCCCAGAATTGCCTAAAAAACGCTGTTTTTGAAGCGCAAATATTCTATATTGAAGCGGAAAAGAGGATTTATGACCTATCTGCGCAATAAAACATCCCTGTTTGTCACCGTCTGTGCCGTAGCCGCCCTGTTGTGCGCCGCCGCAACCACCGATGCCGCCCAACCCGTGCCGCAGCGCAAACCGGCCAAGGAAGCGGCCGCCAAGCCCAAAGCGGCCAAGGCCAAGCCAGCCACCCCCGCCGCCGTGAAAAAAGCCGCGCCGAAAAAGCCGGAAGCCGACCCGAAAATGGATACCGGCGAAAAGGCGCTGCCCGCGCAGGATGTGGACGAGAATTTGCCGCTGCCCAATTACCCGCGCGGCGCGCGCCCCGCGACCGGCGAAATGAAGACCTATTCGCTGAACGAGGAAGACACGTTTATCGACGTCGCACGCGCTTATAAACTCGGCTATGTCGAACTGCGCGCCGCCAACCCGGAACTGGACCCGTGGTCGCCCGATCCCGGATCGGTCATGGTTATCCCGACCTTCAAGCTGCTGCCCCGCGCGCGGCAGGAAGGCATCGTCGTCAACCTTGGCGAAATGCGCATGTATTATTTCCGCGGCGCAGGTTTGCCGCCGCTGTCGTTCCCGCTGGGTATCGGGCGCGAGGGGCTTGAAACGCCGCTGGGCGATACCAGCATCGTGCGCAAGGCCGCCATGCCGTCATGGCACCCGACCGACCGCATGAAAAAAGAAAAACCGTGGCTGCCCGCAAGCGTGGCGCCCGGCGCATCGAACCCGCTTGGCACCCATGCCATGTATCTGGGCTGGCCCACCTTCCTGATCCACGGGTCGAACAAGCCCTGGGGCATCGGTCGCCGCGTCAGTTCAGGCTGCATGCGCATGTATCCGGAAGACATCATCAACATGTTCAATATGACACCCGTCGGCACGCGCGTGACGGTCGTGAACCAGCCGGTCAAAACGGCATGGGTCGGCGACAGCCTGTACCTTGAGGCCAACCCGTCGATGACGCAAAGCGGCGAGATTGAAATCGACGGTACGCACACCATCAAGCCGCTGGGCGACGGCTTGCGCGAAACCATCGTGCAGACGGCGGGCGAATTCGCGGGGCGCGTCGATTGGTCAACGGTGAACAAGGTGATCCGCGAACGCCGCGGGTATCCGGTATTGATTGCGACGACAGGCCGCGAAGCGGCGTCGGACCGTACCGGCCGCGACACCAGCAGCCGCGAAGAAAACGCGCAGACGCGCGATCGGCCGAAGCAGAAGTATAATTAATCTTCTAACACAACTTTCCAACGCCACCCCGCCGAAGGGCGGGGTCTGGCCGCGCGCAGCGCGTTTATAAATCCGCCGGTAAACCGGCGAGCCGGACCCCGCCCTTCGGCGGGGTGGCAGATTTTTAAAGTGATGAATCTTTTTTCATGCCTGCGCTAAAAATCACGCAACAAAAAACCGCGCCGGAGATAACTCCTGGCGCGGCTTTTGTTTGTCCCTTCTTGCGAAGGGAGCAGAATTACTTCTGCAGGCCTTTGCTGACGGCGGTGTCAGCTTTGGTCACTTCGACTTGCCCCGAACCAGCGGTGCGGCCGCCCGATTGGGGGGTCCAGGTGCCGGTGTTTTGGCAAGCGGTAACGCCCAGAACTGCGAGCAGGGACAGAGCGATGATAGAACGTTTCATTTTCATTTTCCTCTTTGGATAGTTGCCCTCTGTTGATGGGAGGGCTTGTTGTACAACATACCCTTGGTACTACAGTTTACCTTGCGAGTCTATCAACTTAGCCGTGTAACGGCATGGCATGATTCAGCCTTTTGAGGCGCAAATGCGGGGTTTTTAGAACTTCTGCAGCGCCTGTATTTTCCGGAAGTATCCATCGATGCCATCCAGCATTGCAGAGGCAATTCGACGCTGAAATGCCGATGTACTCAGCAGTTTTGCTTCTTCCGGGTTCGACAGGAAACCCGTTTCGATGAGTGCCGCCGGCACGTCCGGCGCCTTCAAAACGGCGAAGCCCGCCGCCCTGTGGGAATTTGGCAACAGCCTTATACTTTTATCCCGGAAGGCCTGATCGAGGTACTTTGCCAGCAGTTTCGACTCGTTCATTTTCTCGCGCATCGCAAGGTCCAGCAGGATATCGGCCACGTCCTGGCTTTCATTCGCAAGATCGACGCCCGCCACCACGCCCGAATTGTTTTCCTGGTCGGCCAGGCGCGCGGTTTCGTTATCCGACGCGTTTTGCGACAGGGTATAGATCGACGCGCCGCGCACGCCCGTGCGGTCGATCTTGTCGGCATGGATGGAAATGAACAGGTCGGCCTTGGCACGCTTTGCAATGGCCACGCGTTCGCGCAGCTTGATGTATTTATCCGTGCTGCGCGTCAGTATCGCGCGGTAACGCCCCGTTTCCGACAGCTGGCGTTCCAGTTCCTTTGCAATTGTCAGCGTAATGCGTTTTTCGATGATGCCGCCGCGCCCGGCCGCGCCCGGGTCTTCGCCGCCATGCCCCGCGTCGATGACGACGATGTATTTGCGCGCCTGCTTGCGCGATATGGGCGCGGCGGTGCGGTTTTCCGGGGCTTTTTCGGCGGAAAGGTCGGGCTGTTTCTGGCGCACCATGTCGGTTACGTCTGAATCCTCGCCGGGCAATCCGGCGCTGCGCACGATGCGGTCCTGTTCGCGGGCATAGGATGTGGCGGCGGCGGGCGGCGGCGCAATCGTGCCCTTCAGGTCGCGGCTGCCATACACCTGCGGCAGGCGCGCGTTGAACAGGTTCGCCGAAGACGGGGCAAGGTCGATGACGACGCGGTTTTTATCGAAGCTGTTTTTGGGCAGGAAGACCGCGCCGGAAATCACCGCCGCGCGGCCAAGGTCGAAGATGATGCGGGTCTGCCCGCCCTCCAGCGTACCGGAGCGGAAGCCGCGCACAAGCCCGCCCGACATCAGCCCCGATTTGGGCGACAGCCATTTCGACGACGGCAGGTCGAGCACGATGCGGTACGGATTGGCCAGATGAAAGGCGCGGAAATCGGATTTGATGCCCAGATCAACGGTCAGGCGCGTGCCGCCGGCGCCCAGCCCCGTGCGGATGCCTTCGATGCTCTGCCCCTGCGCAGGTTTCGTCTGCGCAGCACCGGACAGGCCGGGCAGCGCCAGCATCAGAATGGCAAAAAATATGGTAAAACAACGACTCAGTCGCACCGCTTAAACCCCGATCACGGCAATCCCCTGCAACCACTATACCCGAAACAAGACAGTTGTTCACAATAAATAAGGCGATTCCAAACGCTTACCGATGAGCCAAATAAAACATTGAGGTACATGGTGAATTCGGCTTAAACTGAAGTCGCGACAGAGATTTTCTTTTCCATAGTTTTAAAAGTGTTGAAAAGAATAATCCGGGTCAACGAGTTTTGAGGTTCGGCTCATTCAAACCTCCTCCGCAATGTGCGGAGTGACGGATGGGTCAGGTGATACGCAGGCACTTAAATACGAAGCAGCGCCCCCCTATGTGGTCGCTCTCTACTAAAGACTAAGTAGATGGGATGCCTGAACTACACGGTCACTGACAAACCTTGATCAAAACATCGGCGCGCCGGTTTTCCCTTTTTGTCGCAAAGGGAAAGCAAGGGCATGCGCCTGATAAAGGACACTAAAATGACAAAGCGCATGCTGATTGACGCAACCCATCCGGAAGAAACGAGGGTCGCGGTCATCTCCGGCAACCGCCTCGACGAATACGATTACGAAACGACCGTCCGCAAACAGCTTAAAGGCAACATCTATCTTGTGAAGGTCACGCGCGTCGAACCTTCGCTGCAGGCCGCTTTCATCGACTTCGGCGGCAACCGCCACGGCTTCCTGCCCTTCCCCGAAATCCACCCCGATTATTACCGCATTCCCATTCAGGACCGCGAAGCCCTGATCGCCGAGGAACGCGCGCTGGCAGCTGAACAATCCGCCCGCGAAGACGAAGAAGACGCAGCCGAGCTGGCCGCGCAGGGCCAAAGCCTCGAAGACCTCGGCGATGACGAGGAAGAGGAAGAGGAAGGTGCGGAGCCGGCAGCCGCCACCGAAGAATACGTGCCGCGCCACACCGGCTCGATCGCCGAAGACATCGCGCAGGAAGCCGTGACAGATGACGGCGACGACGAAGAAGACGCGCAACCGCAGGCCGCCGCCGAAGAACAACCCGCCCAGCCCGAAGCTTCCGCTGAAGCCGGCGGCGAGGCGCAGCCCGCAGCGGAAAGCCAGCCGGAAGAAGAAAAAGAGCCGCTGGAAACCGTCGGC
>JADYYV010000203.1 GCA_020853455.1 Alphaproteobacteria bacterium
AAATTTAGTTCATCCAGAATGGCATTGAACATTTCTCGGGAGAAATTGGGGAATACTTTGTCATTGGGTCTTGGCTTCATCAGCTTTTTGGCTGAGGAAGGATTTGATGGGTCTGAAAGCCCTATTCGTTCACGTTCCTTGAGGCGCGTAAATGGGAAAACAGCGCCTGCGGTGCTTTTGCAATATCCGACGCCCCTCTTTCCTCGCACCTCGATGAGAAGGATAGTTTCTTCGGTATCCTCGTCGTCGATGATGGTGACATCACGAAACTCAAGGTTCTTGGCTTCATCCGGTCGGAGCCCGGTATTAGCCATGAACAATACATAGTCGTGGAGTTGGTTAGCTTCCCATTGAAACCGCTTCTTCTTGGGTTTCTCGGAACGCGCTCGCGTCGCTTCATAAAGGGCTTTATATTCCTCGGGGGAAAACCAAGCGCGGTGTCCAAGCTTTCCTTTGGTTTTATAGGGTTCAGACAGGTCGGGGAGATGTGTCATCCACCCATGCCGGACTGCGGTTTTGAGTGTCTGACGCAATGTTACGATTTCTTGGTGTACTGTATTTCGGGCAGGAGCCTTGCCCCATTTGTCGATGTGCTTTTGACGCCGCCAAATGCGGTACTCCTGCAATTTCCCTGCGGTGATTTGGGAGAGTCCCGTATCGCCAAAGAACACACGGAGATAAATGGAAAGGCGCTGCTCGTGGCCTTTCACATACATTTTATTCCGGTGTCCTTCGGTGATGATCGGATATTCTTCCAGAAACTTATCGGCTGCCTGATTGAATGTTTTTTCTTCCTTCAGTTCGCCGCGCTTGTGTTTGCCTCGGAGTTCAAGATACCAGTCCTCGGCAAAATCCTTTGCACGGGAAAGACTGTCTTCCTTCGTGCTAACGCGGAAATTCTTGTCATTGATAAACGCGGAGCATTGCCAATATCGGCTGTCGTCGCGTTTGTAAACGTGAACTCGTCCATCGAAAATTACATGATCATCGGGCATCGCAGTTACCTCTCGGCTGAGCGTTCAAAACCGTGTAAGTACTGTGAAAGTGAAAAAATCCGGTTTATGTATAATTAAATTATACTAAGTATTTGAAAATAAAGTCTTAATTTTTAAAAAGACTCTATCCTTTCAGGATTTTAAGTCCGCTGCGTATACCGTTCCGCCACGCCTGCCGAAATCGTTTGCTACGCTACAGTTTAGGGCTTTTCAGGTCAAGAAAGGTGTCGTTTTTGACGCGTTTTGGCACGGCTCTTTTTTCAATATATATCAAAGACTTATGAAGCACTCCCTTCTTCATCCCAAAAACACTATATTAATCAACGATGAACAAGGAAAAACGAAAAGGCCACGAAACGATCCTGGAATTCGTGAAAACGCTTCCGGGAATGCCCGGTGTTTATCGCATGATGAACGCCGCCGGCGATGTTTTGTATGTGGGCAAGGCGAAAAGCCTGAAGAAGCGCGTCATCGCCTATACCCAGCCGGAAAAACATTCGATCCGCATCCAGCGCATGATCGCGGCGACCGCGACGATGGAATTCACGACGACGCATACCGAAGCCGAAGCCTTGCTGCTGGAAGCGAACCTCATCAAGAAACTGAAGCCGCGCTATAACATCCTGCTGCGCGACGACAAATCGTTTCCCTTCATCCTGATCACCGGCGGCCACGATTACCCGCAAGTGACCAAGCATCGCGGCAACAAGGACCGCGACGGAGAATATTTCGGCCCCTTCGCGTCGGGCATGGCGGTGAACGAAACGCTGACCGTGCTGCAGCGCGCGTTCCAGCTGCGCACCTGTTCTGACAACATCTTTGCGCTGCGCACCCGCCCCTGCCTGCAATACCAGATCAAGCGCTGCACCGCGCCCTGCGTCGGCCGCGTGACCAGGGAACAATACGCCGCGCAGGTCGATCTGGCGCGCCAGTTCCTGACCGGCAAAAGCCGCAGCATACAGGAAAAATTCGTGGGCGAGATGCAAAAGGCCAGCGACGCGACAGATTTTGAAACCGCCGCTTTTTTCCGCGACCGCATCCGCGCGCTGACGATGATCCAGCAAGAACAGCTGGTGCATATCGAGGGCATCGAAAGCGCCGATTTCCACGTGCTGGCGCAGGACAAGGGGCAGTCCTGCGTGCAGGTGTTTTTCTTCCGCGCGGGGCAGAACTACGGCAACCGGTCGTATTTCCCGCGCCATGAAAAAGACGAAAATCCCGAAGACATCCTGTCGGCCTTCGTCGCGCAGTTTTACACGAACAAGCCCGTGCCCAAGGAAATCGTCACCAGCCATGTGCTGGCGGGTCAGGACGTGATCGAGGAAGCGCTGAAGATGAAAGCCGGATACAAGGTTTCGATCCTGAACCCGTCGCGCGGATCGAAAAAAGAAATCATCGACATGGCCGCGAAAAACGCGCGCGAGGCATTGCAGCGCCGCATGGCGGTCGAGGCGTCGCAGGCCGAAGTGTTTGAACGCCTGGCCGAACTCTTCGGCCTCGATGCCCCGCCCGAGCGCATCGAGGTGTTCGACAACAGCCATATTTCAGGCAGCCACGCCGTGGGCGCGATGATCGTCGCATCGCAGGACGGATTCATGAAAAATTCCTACCGCAAATTCAACATCAAGGGCCCGGTCGCGCCCGGCGACGATTACGGCATGATGAAGGAAGTGCTGACGCGGCGGTTTCAGGCATTGCTGAAGGACGGCGAGGCGCAAGGGCAATGGCCCGACCTGCTGCTGATCGACGGCGGACAGGGGCAGTTGTCGGCGGTGCAGCAGGTATTAGGCGATCTTGGCGTGCAGGGCGTGCCGGTTGTTTCCATCGCCAAGGGCCCCGACCGAAATGCCGGGCGCGAGCGGTTCTTCATGGAGGGGCGCGAGCCCGTGAGTTTGGAACAGGGCGACCCCGTTCTGTATTTTATGCAGCGCGTGCGCGACGAGGCGCACCGATTCGCCATCACCACCCACCGCGCCCGCCGTTCCGCCGCGATCGGCCAGAACCCGCTGGATGCCATCGCCGGAATCGGCGGAAAACGCAAGAAAGCCCTGCTTTTGCATTTCGGGTCGGCGAAAGGGGTTGCAGAAGCAGGGGTGGCTGATTTACAAAAGGTGGCCGGTATCAGCAAAGCCGTGGCCGAGAAAATCTACGGTTTCTTTCACGAGAAAGAAGAATAACAACAGATGGTCCTGCCCAAAGGCATATTCAGCATCCCGAACATGCTGTGCTATTACCGCCTCGCCTATATTCCGGTGATGGTGCTGCTGTTCTGGCTGGATTACATCTGGCGCGGCGAACATATTTCATGGCCGGCATGGCTGAACGTGATCTTGTTCACGCTGGCAGGCCTTTCCGACTTCCTGGACGGGCGCATTGCGCGCTGGCTGAAACAGGAAACGCTGCTGGGAAAATTCCTTGATTCATCTTCCGATAAAATGCTGGTCGGCGTGGCGCTGATGTGCCTGCTGGCGTTCCAGCAGCTGACCGGCTGGTGGATTATCCCCGCCATCGTCATCTTCCTGCGTGAAATCCTGATTTCGGGCGTGCGCGAATTCATGGCGTATTACAACGTCGTGATCGGCGTGAACTGGACGGCGAAATGGAAACTGACCGTGCAGATGCTGTTCATCGGATTCCTGATCGCCGGCCCCTATGGCCCCGACCTGATCCCCTATGCCGAAGAAATCGGCAAATACGGCTTCCTGTTCGCCATGTTCCTGACCGTCTGGTCGGGCGTGGAGTATTTTATCGAGGCGTGGAAGAACATTCGCCGGCTTGAGGCTGAGGGTAAGGTTTAAATCCTGAAGTGAGTTGAAGTAGCCTCACCCTAACCCTGTCCCTGATATAAAACCGGATCTTTATTCACTATCGTCATTCCCGCGAAAGCGGGAATCCCAACGGCTCCTTGAGCCCTGCCAACCCCTGAGATCCCCGCTTTCGCGGGGATGACGCGTGGAGAGTTACGCCGGCCCTGCCCGTTCCGGCAGTTCGGCGGGGTCGATGGGTTTTACCTTGGCCGGTTTCTTTTTGCGCGTTTCGCTGAAAATCAGGTACAGGCCGGCGGCGATGATGCAGGCCGCGCCCAGAATGACGCGGTCATCGGGCGTTTCATCGAACATGTAGTAACCCAAAAGCGCGCCCCAGACGATCTGCGTATAATGGAACGGCGCGACCACCGAAGCGGCGGGCGCGGTCTGGAAGGCATAGGCGATGCAGTTGACCGATATGGCGCTAAGGACGCCCATCAGCGCGAACAGCCCCCATTCATGCAGCTCCAGCGGGCGGAAATTGCCGGGGATCATGGGCACGACCAGCAGCATCGAAACGGCCGATCCCACGATAATCAGCATCGTGCGGCTTTCCTTGGGCCCCATTTTGCGCAAGGTGACAAGGCCGCAGGAATAGAAAAACGCGCCCACTAAAATCATGAGCGCCCATTGGTCGAACAGCCCCGCGCCGGGGCGGAAGACGAAGGCGATGGTCGAAAAACCTGCAAGGATCACCAGCAAACGGTTGAACTGCATCTTTTCCTTGAGGAAGAACATGGCCAGCAGCGCGACCCAGAAGGGCGAGGTAAAGACGAGGGTGTAGAACGTCGTCAGCTTGATATGCGGCAGCGCCATCACGTTCAGCACGCCGACGATGGCGGAAAACACCGCGCGCAGCCCGATCAATTTCGGCGACTGCATCACGAAGGCTTTCTTGCCGTCCTTCAAAAATCCGCCGATAGCGGCGAAGGCGATGATGAAGGAGCAGTTCACGATGATGATCTGCGCGGTGTGCAGGTGGCCTTGCGTCAGCAGTTTCAGGATGGCGTCGCCGACGTTGAAAATGGCATAGGCAAGAATGGTGAGGGAGATGGCGATGATGGTCGCGCGCCGTGTATCGGCAGCTGTGGACGGGGGAGTCATAGTTCCTTGTTTTCTATTTAACGTGTTTGTGCCATTCGGCTTTTTTATTTTTAGTACACCCTGACTATGCGTTTATTTTTTCCGGGCCTTCTTTCGTTTCTTCAGCTTGTTTTTATGGGGCCCCGAGCCGACTTCCGCGAGGTTTTCAGGGCCGAACGACATGGGCAGCAATTTGGTGAAATCGGTGGTCGCGCCCAGTTTGCCGTCTTTCCACAGCGAATAGACCTTCATGCCGGGGCTTGCGAATTCGCGCAGGCGCTGGCGGCAATCGCCGCAGGGCGTGCAGAGGTATTCCATCGCGGGGCCGATCACGACCACGGCGGCGATTTTGCGTTCGCCCGCCGTCACCATGTTTGAAATGGCCGATGCTTCGGCGCATACGCCCTTGTAATGCGCAATCTCTACGTTCGACCCCGGGAACACCATGCCGGTATCCGTCACCAGCGCCACGCCGACCGGATGGTTTGAATAAGGGCAATAGGCGTTGTCGCGGGCTTCGGTTGCAACGCGCGTTAAAACCTTCATTTCTTCTTTGGTGAATTTCATGCGGCGACCCTGTGGCGGATGAGTTGTTCTTGGGTGTTGGCGGCTTCGGACACGGTGACGGCGGCATCAAGGCTCGCGGCCATTTTCTGCCACGATGCGTCGTCTTTCGCGTGGATGGTGGCAAGCGGGCGTGCGCCCTGCCCTGCTTCTTCGCCAATCTGCGCGACGTTGGTCAGGCCGACTGAATGGTCGATGCCGTCGGTGGGTTTTGCGCGGCCGCCGCCAAGCTCGACAATGCCGATGCCGATCGCGCGCGCGTCGATCGCGCTGACGCGGCCTTTTTTCGCGGGGAAGTAATCCTTCACCACCGCCGCGCGTTTCAGGTATTTCGCGGGGTTCTGCATCAAATCCGCAGGGCCGCCAAGATCGGCGACCATTTTGGCGAAATGTTCGGCGGCCTTGCCGTTTTGGATGACGGTTTCGATTTTCGCGCGCGCTTCGGCGATGTCTTTCGCCAGCCTGCCCAGCACCAGCAGTTCGGCGGTCAGCGATACGTTCACTTCGTGCAGGCGTTTGTCGATGTTTTTGTTTTGCAGGTATTCGATGGCTTCCACCACCTCGACCGCGTTGCCGGCGGTGCGACCAAGAACTTGATTCATGTCGGTCAGCAGGCCGACGGTGGGAAGCCCCGCGCCGTTCGCCACATGCACGATGCTTTCGGCGAGTTCTTTGGCGTTGTCGTATTTTTCCATGAAGGCGCCTGTGCCGAATTTGACATCCATCACCAAGCCGTCCAGCCCCGCCGCCAGTTTTTTCGACAGGATGGATGCGGTAATGAGGTCGAGCGATTCAACCGTGCCCGTCACATCGCGGATGGAATAGATGATGCGGTCGGCGGGCGCAAGATCGGGCGTCGCGCCGATGATGGCGCAGCCGGCGCTGCGCACGGTTTTGCGGAACAGCGCGGTGTCGGGCTGCGACACATAACCCGGTATCGCATCCATTTTGTCGAGCGTGCCGCCGGTATGGCCAAGCCCGCGGCCCGACAGCATGGGCACAAAACCGCCGCAGGCCGCGACGATGGGGGCGAGCATCAGGGATACTTTGTCGCCGATGCCGCCGGTCGAATGTTTATCAAGGATCGGGCCCGGCAGGTTTTCCGATTTCCAGTCCATGACCGTGCCGGATTTTGCCATGCTTTGCGTGAGCGCAACGCGCTCGGGCATCTCCATGCCTTTCAGCAGCGTCGCCATGCAGAACGCGGCGACCTGTCCTTCGGACACCTGTTTCGATGTCACGCCGGTGATGAATTCATGGATTTCGGCGGCGGACAATTTTTGCCCGTCGCGTTTCTTGCGGATAATTTCCTGGGGGAGCATGTGCAACCTCGGTTTGATACGACCGGATTTTATTGCAAAAGACAGGCTTTAAGCCACAATAATCTCGTGTTAAAAATAGCCCACGCGAAAGCCCTGTCGCGGCTTCCCTTTTCTGAAGGATTATGAAAACCATGACGAAGAAATCCCCCATCACGGTCGCGCATGGCGACGGCATCGGCCCCGAAATCATGGCGGCGACGCTCAAGATTCTCGAAGCCGCCGGCGCGCAGCTGGAGATCGAAACGATCGAGATCGGGGAAAAGGTCTACAAGCGCGGCGTGATGTCGGGCATCGAGGACAAGTCGTGGGAATCCATCCAGCGCACCAAATGCTTCCTGAAAGCGCCCATCTCCACCCCGCAGGGCGGCGGGTTCAAGAGCCTGAACGTGACCGTGCGCAAATCGATGGCGCTTTATGCGAACGTGCGCCCCTGCATCTCCTATCACCCTTACGTGCGCACCACGCAGCCCGTGATGAACATGGTGATCGTACGGGAGAACGAGGAAGATCTGTACGCCGGCATCGAACACCAGCAGACCGACAACGTGGTGCAATGCCTGAAACTGATCTCGCATACAGGCTCGGAGCGTATCATCCGTTACGCGTTTGAATACGCCCGCGCGCATGGCCGCAAAAAAGTGACTTGCATTTCCAAAGACAACATCATGAAAATGACGGATGGCTTGTTCCACCGCATTTTCGACACGGTCGCCAAGGAATATCCTGACCTTGCCGCCAACCACATGATCGTCGATATCGGCGCTGCGAAAATCGCGGCGGCGCCGCATTTGTTTGACGTTGTCGTCACGGAAAACCTGTATGGCGATATTTTGTCGGATATCGCGGCGGAAGTGTCCGGCTCGGTCGGGCTTTGCGGTTCGGCCAATATCGGCAAGCATGGCGCGATGTTCGAGGCGGTGCATGGATCGGCACCCGATATCGCGGGTCATGGCATTGCGAACCCGTCCGGCCTGCTGAATGCCGCCGTGCTGATGCTGCAGCATCTGGGGCAGACCGAAGTTGCCGCGAAAATCCAGAACGCGTGGCTGGCGACGATCGAAGACGGCATCCATACCGGCGAGATTTTTAACCCGCAGGTAAGCGCCAAGCGCGCCAACACCGCCGAATTCAGCGACGCGGTGATAGAGCGCCTTGGCAAACTGCCGAAATATTTCCCCGCGATGGTGGCGGCGGAAGAAAAGCAGATGAAGCTGCCCGATATTCAAATGCCGCCCCGCCGCGCCAAGAAACTGGAGGGCGTGGATGTGTTCGTCGACTGGAACGGCGCGGTGAACGAGCTGGCGGGCAACGTGAAATCGCTGTCGAATTCGCTGAAACTGTCGAGCATCGACAGCCGCGGGTTGCTCGTCTGGCCCGAAGCCATCGCCAAATCCGAACAGGGCGACCATTGGCGCTGCCGCTTCACCCCCGCGAACGACGCCGCCCCCGTGAC
>JADYYV010000204.1 GCA_020853455.1 Alphaproteobacteria bacterium
AAAACCTGCTACATTGCCCATAATCAAGAAAAAGACTAAGGCACAGATCAGACATGACCACCAAGGGCAAACTCGTGCTGCTCCGGCACGGGCAAACGACATATAACGAACAGCATTTGATGACCGGACAGGCGGACGCACCGCTGACGCCGCTCGGCGAGGAACAGGCGCGTGAAGCGGGGCTCAGCTTCGGCGCGATTGCCTTCGACAAGGTTTATTCATCGACGCTCAGCCGCGCGTTCAACACCGCCGTGCTGGCGCTGGATGCTTCTGCGAATAACGCGCATCTCAACAAAAACGGCGTGTGGGAGATCGAACAATCCCCCGTCATCATGGAAAGCCATGCCGGCGATTTTACGGGCATGCATATGGATGACCCGCGCATTACGGGTTATTTGCGCAGCTATATCACGCCGCTGCCGAATGGCGAAAGCGACTGGCAGGTGGTGCAGCGCGTGGAAAAATTCTACCGCAACGAGATACTGCCGCGCATCGAGCGGGGCGAGACGGTTTTGGTGGCCGCACATGCGGGAATCGTGCATGCGTTTGACGTCGTGATGGGCCTTGAAATTCCCGACCCGAAAAAGGGAATCTGGGGTTCGGGGCATCGCATCGCCAATGCCACGCCGATTATCTTCGAATACGAAAACGGCATCATGACCGACCATCACCAGCTGGAAAACACCAAGGTTCCCGCCGCCATCCAGCCCCCGAAATCGGGTGTTTCCAAACCGAAACCGTAACGCTATATTTGCCTGAACCAATCAAAAAGGCTTCAGGCATGACCAAGACCAAAGGCACGCTCGTCCTGTTCCGTCACGGACAGACCGATTACAACAAGCAGCATTTCATGACCGGCCTGCATGACATTCCCCTGAACGAGGTGGGCGAGGGACAGGCCCGCGACGCGGGCGCCAGCATCGCGGGTTTTGTGTTCGACAAGGCCTATGCCTCCACGCTGCAACGCGCATTTAACCCGGCGGCGATTGCGCTGGAAAATTCCGGCAGCAACGACCACCTGAAGAATCCCGACGGCACATGGAACGTCGAAAAGCGTCCCGAGATCGTCGAGGGTGACTCCGGCGATTTCACCGCGCGCAATAAACTGACCGATCCCGAAATTCTCGCCTATCCGCGCGCCTACAACATCGCGCTGCCGAACGGGGAGAGCGACGAGCAGATGGTCGCGCGCACCAAAAAATTCTATGACGAGGAAATCATGCCGAGGCTGGAGCGCGGCGAAACCGTGCTGGTCGCGTCGCATTCCGGCATCATGGTCGCCTTTGAAATCGCCATCGGCACAAAACCCGTGCCCACCGAAGACATCTGGTCGAACCGCCAGCGCGTGCCCAACGCCGCGCCCGTCGTGTATGAATACGAAGACGGCAAACTGGTGAACCATTACCAGCTGCCGCGACAGCCCGCCAAACCCGCGACATCAGGACCGAAACCTTGAAACATATCTTTCTCGCCCTCGCTTTCGTGATGGCCTTCGCCGTGCCCGCGCGGGCGGAGGATGTGCTGGTCGCGCGCAATTCATTCGTCGGCGACCAGGAAATCGCGCTGCCCGCGCTGCTGGGTTTCGAGGAACGCTACGGCAAGAGCGCGGAATTCGACGCGCTGGTAAAACAGTTCGTGCCGCCGGAAAACCGCCTGCTCGCGGTTTACCTGTCGTTCAAGGACATGAAGGCGATGGAGGCGAACCCCGCCAACGGCATCAAAAAATACATGCTGGTGCAAACGCCCAAGGCCGATGTGACGATCAAGGGCGCGCAGGATTTCGACGTTTTCAAGCAGGCGATCATCCGCGAAACCGGCGGCGTGCTGAACGCCGATGCCGCCGCGCAGGACATGCTGAATAAAATCAACGAAGGATCGGGCGCGCAGGTCAGCATCGGCGAATCCAAAAGCTTCGGCGCGTTCATGAACACCGAAAACGCGATCGGCATTTCGATGCTGGCGAATATCGGCATGAAAACGCCGGACGGGCAGCAGATAGATATTCCCATCGCCATTTCCATGTCGGCGCTGAACGTGAAAAACAAGGCGATCATCTACAGCGTCTATGCGCAATATACCGGCCCCGAAGACAACGAATTCGTCAAGGAAACCGCCAAGGAATATGCGCGCCAGACTCTGGCCGCCAATGGCGGCGCGGTACCGGCGACGGCCGGAGAAGCGGCGCAGGAGGGCGGGGGCGAAATGGATTTCCTGCTGAACCTGTCGCTGGTCGCCGCGCTTGGCATCGGGCTTATCATCATCGGCGTGGCCGTCGCGCCCGCCGTCAAAAAAATGCTCAGCAACAGGGATACATCGGTATGAAGTTGAAATTTGCCGCGCTTGCGGCGGTCCTGCTGCTTGCCGCCTGTGCGGAAAAAGAAGTCTCGCTCGCGCCGCCGCCCCGCACGCCGTACCAGAGCATCGTCATCAACACGCCCGGCGTGACGGGCGCGAATTGCGTGATGCAGGGCGGGCTGAACACCTATTCCGTCAAGGCGCCCGGCACCGTGATGGTGCGCCGCGCGCCCGATGTGATGAATATTTCCTGTTTCAAGGGCGACCACATGGCGGGCCGCGGCATCGTCCGCCCCAGCTTCGCCCCCAGCGAAGCGGCGGAAGTAAAGGGCACGCAAGGCAGCTGCATTTCCTGCGCCTATCCGAATACGGTGACGGTCGCCATGTCGCTGAACGGCAGCGCGATGAACGTGCCGGTGACGGTCTGGCCGCGGTAACAATTCCCGTCATGCCCGCCTTGTGCGGGCATCCGGAAGCGCGTCCGCGCGTCATGTGACAGAGTAAGTTGAGTCATGAGACGGCCGGACGGCCTACCAGACCCCCGCCAAGGCGGGGGTGACGATGTCTAGCTTGTTAATCTAATCTGCGCTTAAGGCTTCGGCGCTGCCGGCGCCGCCTTCGGCGGGCTTGGCGGGTTTGCGCCGTGGATCAGCGTTTCGATGCGGATGACCGCGTCGTCGCATTTTTGCGCCAGCTGTTTTTCTTCGGTTTCCGCGCGGCAGATCATGCCGGTGAATTTTTTCACGGGGTCGAGCGTTTCCTGCAAAAACGCGGCATCGGCTTTCGCGCCCGCACGGCGCGACGCGATCAGGCTTTCCTCCATCTCCGCCGCCATTACTTCGAACATGCGGTAGCTGGAGGCGAGGATGACGGAGCGCGCGCCCGCGTCCAGTTCCTTGTAAAATGTTTCAATCGGTTCGCAGCGCATGGTCATGCCGCCGATATCGAACACGGACTGGATAATCTCGGTCACGCGCGGCGGCAACGTCGCCTGCGCCAGCAGAACCTGCCCCGTGTCGCTCGCCATCGGCACCAGCAGCCCCGCCGCAATCGCGTCCGGGTCTTTCGACAGGCTTTCGGCGGCGATGATCTGCGCGATGCGCAGGCCGCGATCGGTGAAATTGTTGTCGGTGTCGAGGCGCGTGAGCTCGTTGAAGGCCTGTTCGATAACAGGGTGCTGCGGCAGGTTCGTGTCTGCGAATCTCATGGCGCTGGCCTCTAAGTTCTGTTGGATGAGTGATGGTAGGAAGCATAGGCGGCAGAGTCAATCCAGCCTTTACCCCCTCTCCCGCGTGCGGGAGTGGGCTGGGGAGAGGGTGCGGCGCAGGCAAACAGGCGAGCACGGCGTAAAAATTTTGACGCAATTGTCCCCACCCTCTCCCTAACCCTCTCCCGCAAGGGCGGGAGAGGGGATTTATCCGGCCTGTAACAATGCCTTACCATTTAATAGTTGCGTTTTACGCAGTTATATGTTACGTTAATTGATGATAGGTTATTGAACATTGTGAACAGGTACTAAAAAACTCCACGGATTAATCCCCGCGCGACAACGCCCCGCCATAATTTTCCGCCACGTTGACACCCGCCCCGCAGGGGATTAATTTGTGCGCTGCATCAAGGAGAAACATCATGCGTCTGCAAGACAAAACCGCCGTCGTTACGGGGGCCGCCAGCGGCCTCGGCCTCGAGATCGCCCGCGCTTACCTGCGCGAAGGCGCGAAGGTGGCGCTGGCCGACCTGAACGGCGCCGCCGCAGACGCTGCCGCCAAACAGCTCGACCCCACCGGCAAGCGCGCCATCGGCATCGCGATGGATGTGACAAGCGAGGAGCAGGTGGATGCCGGCATCGACCGCGCCGCGAAAGAACTCGGCGGCATCGATATCCTCGTCAGCAATGCGGGCATCCAGATCGTCGCGCCGATCGAGGAATTTGATTACGCCAAATGGAAGCTGCTGATGGCTGTGCATGTCGACGGCGCGTTCCTCACCACCCGCGCGGCGCTGCGCCATATGTACAAACAGGGCAGGGGCGGCAGCATCATCCTGATGGGATCGGCGCATTCCAAAACCGCGTCGCTGCTCAAATCCCCCTATGTGACCGCGAAACACGCGCTAATCGGTTTCGGTAAATCGATCGCCAAGGAAGGGGCAAAACATGGCGTGCGCTGCAACGTCATCTGCCCCGGTTTCGTCCGCACCCCGTTGGTCGAAAAACAAATCCCCGAACAGGCGCAGGCGCTGGGCATCACCGAAGATGAAGTGATCAAAAAAGTGATGCTGAAGGACACGGTGGACGGCGAATTCACCACGCTGGAAGACGTCGCCGAAACCGCCCTGTTCTTCGCCGAATTCAAAACCAACGCCCTGACCGGCCAGTCGCTGCTGGTGAGTCATGGGTGGGTGATGGAATAGTGGATTCCCCATACGCGGCTGGTGAATATAACTTTGCATGTTCTTCGGGATTGAGTAACAGGGATCTATCAATGTTTTTTAACAGCGCATATTTCTCTACAAGGGGCTTAAACTTATCTCTTCCCAAACTGCTAAGGCAGTTATAAAAAAGAAAAGTTAACTCAAAGCTTGAAAGCTGGGCTCTAACTAGGTTTGTATAAAACTTTTTGTTCTCAATATTGCTTTGGTCAATAAATTTAAAGATGTTGTACAAACTTCTAAAGTAATAACCCAAATCCGATTGATAGCGCCTATAGTGGGTTTCATACCCGGCAATTACATCGTCTTGAGGAATACGTTTTTCATTTATTGCTGTTTGCCTATCATTTCGCAATTTCTTGTATTGTGCGGCAAATGAATCTCTTCCTTTATGATTTTGAACGCCGATTGTAAAATCAAGAGAATGAACACCTTCCTGTAACAAGCGCAGGAGAGAGAAGAAGGTGTCTTCAAAATTCTGTTTAACCAGCGTTAAACTTTGGAGTTGCATTTCTTTTCTTTGTGCGGCGATTTCCTTCCGAGTATATTTGAGTTCTTCTCGCGTATACCTCAACTCCGTACGTTGCAAGCTTACTGCAACGATTAATCCGGCAAATGCTAACCCTGAAAAAAGTGCATTTATTGCCCCAAAACTATCACCGATGATGCCTCTATCTGTGACGTTCCACAGGGCTAGCCCTGAAACTAGCCAAACTGCAAATACTATTATTCCCCAACGAACAAATAGCTTTTCACCCGAACTTCCTAGGTGATCTACTTCCTTCATGAAATTTCTCCACAAAAAAGCCGCTGGTTAATCAGCGGCTTTTTCGTTCAAATTGTAATCTTGAATTAGCGGCGGAGGCCGAGGCTGTCGATCAGCTTTTCGTAGCCTTTCGAGTCAACTTTTTTCAGGTAGTTGAGGTGACGGCGGCGTTTGGACACCATCAGCAGCAGGCCGCGGCGCGAACCCATGTCTTTTTTGTGGGTCTTCATGTGTTCGGTCAGCTGGTTGATGCGACCGGTCAGCAGGGCCACCTGGACTTCGGGCGAGCCGGTGTCTTTGGGGGTGGTTGCGTATTTCTTGATCGTTTCCGACTTCGTCTTTTTCTCGAGCGACATCGTATACTCCCTTGGGATTAAATATTAAAAACTTTGACCGGATGAAGCTCTATCCCATTCTTCTCAAGAAGGGCGAGGGGCTTGTTGTCCCCAACGGCCAGCACCAAGGTGGTTGTTTCGTCGATACCGGCCACCGTCAGGCGTTCGATATCGGGTCGCGACAAAAACCTCAGGGTCTGGCCCTGCCGAATACGGCTGATCTCCAATCCTGTCATGGCTAGTGCCGGGATGTCGTCCAGCACAGTCTCCACAGGCATCAGAACCTGATCAGGAGCGGCAGATTGCATTATTTTCTCGAATTCGTCCAGAGAAATCGAGTTTTCTTCCGTAAAGCCGCCGACAGCCGTGCGGCGGAGCAGGGAAACATGGCCAAAACAGCCCAGAATCTGCCCCATATCGCGGGCAATCGACCGCACATAGGTGCCTTTTCCGCAGTTTAGCTCGAATTCGGCCTCGTTTTCGGTGGTTTTCAGCAGTTTAAAGTCGTAAACCACCACATTCCGGGGCTGGATATCGACTTTTTCGCCTTCGCGGGCCAAATCATAGGCCCTTTCGCCGTCGATTTTGATGGCGGAGAACTGGGGCGGGGTCTGGGAAATCGTGCCGATGAAGCGGGGGATCAGGGCGGTGATTTCAGCCTCGGTCGGGCGCTTGTCGGAGCTTTGGGTGACGGCGCCTTCGCAGTCGTCGGTCGTGCGCGCCTCGCCCCATTTTACGGTAAATTTGTAGATCTTGTCGCTGTCTTGCACAAACGGGATGGTCTTGGTGGCTTCCCCCAGCGCAATCGGCAGGATGCCGGTCGCGAGCGGATCCAGCGTGCCCGCATGGCCAAGCTTCTGCGCCTGCGTCAACCGCCGCACCCGGCCAATCGCCTGCGTCGATGTAATGCCCAGCGGCTTGTCGAGGTTCAGCCAGCCGTGGACGGGGGTGCCTTTTTTGTTTCTAGCCATCGGGACTCTTTTCCCCTCTCCCGCCCTTGCGGGAGAGGGCCAGGGTGAGGGTGAGTATTACGCCATCAATATTCGTCATGACATCGTTATTCCAGAAACGCAGCACTTCGTATCCCCGTGACTGTAAATATTCCGTGCGCACTTTATCGGCCTTGTTGTCACAATGTTGGCCACCGTCAATCTCGATAACAAGCTTTACGGCGGGGCAGGCAAAATCGACGATATAGCTGCCGATGGGATGCTGGCGGCGGAATTTGTAATTCTCGAAGCGGCGGTCTTTGAAAAGATTCCAGATGGTTTTTTCGCAGTCGGTCTGGTTGTGGCGTAGCTTTCGGGCTTTGGGAGTGTTTTTGCGTCGGATGGCCGCCCAAGACTCACCCTCACCCCGGCCCTCTCCCGCGAGGGCGGGAGAGGGGGCTGCGGCGATTGCCCCTTGATTATCTTTCATCGTCTTGGTCGTCTTCATCATCCCGTGCGGGCGCGTGGACGTCTTTCTGGACGCGTTCCTGGCGGAGGATGCCTTCGATATGGGCGGCGTTTTCGAAGCTGTGGTCGAAGCGGAACGAGACCTTGGGCGCGTAACGCAGGTCGAGTTCGGGGCCGATTTCGGAGCGGAAATAGCCGGATGCCCGGTTGAGCGCATGGACGATTTCATCCGCGTTCTTGCCGCCGAGCGGCATGACATAGGCGGTTGCGTGTTTCAGGTCGGGGCCGATCTCGACCGCGGTGATGGTGATCAGGCTGGCTTGCGCCAAGGCCGGGTCATGCAGCTCGCCGCGGCGCAATACGGCCGACAGGATGTGGCGGATACGTTCGGCCACGCGCAGCTGGCGCTGGCCGGGTTCGGCGCGGGAAGTGGGCGTGCGGCGCTTCATCGTTAACCTTACGCCGTGCCTTCCAGCGTGCGGGCCGAGCTTTCGATCTCGAACGCCTCGATCACGTCGCCGTCCTTGATGTCGTCATAGCTTTCAAACGCCATCCCGCATTCATAGCCCTTCTGCACTTCGCGAACTTCGTCCTTGAAGCGGCGCAGGGTTTTGAGCGTGCCGGTATGAATGACCACGTTGTCGCGCAGCAGGCGGACTTTCGCGCCGCGCTTGACGAGGCCTTCGGTGACGAAGCAACCGGCGATCTTGCCGGTCTTGCTGACCTCGAACACTTTGCGGATTTCCGCGTAGCCGATGAACTTTTCCTTCATCTCGGGCGAGAGCAGGCCGCCCAGCAGCTGTTTCACTTCGTCGATCACTTCGTAGATGATCGAGTAGTAGCGGATTTCGACGCCGTCGCGCTTCGCAAGGTCGCGTGCCTGCGGGTTCGCGCGCACGTTGAAGCCGATGATGAGCGCATCCGACGCGTTCGCAAGGGTGATGTCGGATTCGGTGATCGCGCCGACGCCGGAATGCAGCACCTGCACTTTCACTTCCTTGTTTTCCTCGGTCACTTTGTTCAAAGCGCCCGCGATCGCCTCGATCGAGCCGTGCACGTCGCCCTTGATGATGACGTTCAGCATCTTGGCGGAGCCCGCCTGGATGTCGGTGATCATCTGGTCGATGCCGCGGCCCTTGCCTTTTGCGGCGGCCAGCGCGCGTTTTTTGCGCAGGCGGAATTCGGCGACTTCGCGCGCCTTCGCCTCGTCGGCGACGACGGCGAAATCATCGCCCGCTTCGGGGGTGCCGGTCAGGCCCTGCACTTCCACGGGCTGGCCGGGGAAGGCGGTCTTGATCAGCGCGCCGCGGTCGTCATGCAGCGTTTTCACGCGGCCCCATTCGGTGCCGGAAACGAAGATGTCGCCCTGTTTCAGCGTGCCGGACTGGACGAGGACGGTCGCAACCGAGCCCTTGCCCTGTTCGACGCGGGATTCGATGACGGCGCCGTGCGCGGAACGGTTCGGGTTCGCGCGCAGGTGCAGGACTTCGGCCTGCAGCAGGATCGCTTCTTCGAGGGAGTCGAGGTTCTTGCGGGTTTTCGCGGAAACTTCGACCGACTGGCTGTCGCCGCCCATGTCTTCGGTGACCACTTCATATTGCAGAAGTTCCTGGCGGACCTTGTTGGGGTTGGCGGTGGGCAGGTCGCATTTGTTGATCGCGATAATCATCGGCTTGCCGGCCGCTTTCGCGTGGCTGATCGCCTCGACCGTCTGGGGCATCACGCTGTCATCGGCAGCCACGACGAGAATGACGATGTCGGTGACATCGGCGCCGCGCGCGCGCATTTCGGTGAAGGCCGCGTGGCCGGGGGTGTCGATGAAGGTGATCTTCTTGCCGGCCTTGGTCGTGATCTGGTACGCGCCGATGTGCTGGGTGATGCCGCCGGCCTCGCCCGACACGACGTCGGTCGCGCGGATCGCGTCGAGCAGCGAGGTTTTGCCGTGGTCGACGTGACCCATGATAGTCACGACCGGCGGGCGGCCGACGAGGTCGGCTTCGCTGTCTTCGATCTTCAGGCCGGTTTCGACGTCGGATTCCGACACGCGCTTGATGGTGTGGCCGAAGTCGTGGACGATGAGTTCGGCGGTGTCCTGATCGATCGGCTGGTTGCCGGTCGCCATGATGCCGAGGCCCATGAGCTTTTTCACGACGTCGCCGAGGCGTTCCGACATGCGGTTCGCCAGTTCCTGCACGGTGATGACTTCGGGAACGGTGACTTCGCGGTATTGTTTTGCCTGCGCGGGCGTCTGCACAGCCATCTTGGCGCGCATGCGGGCGCGGGCGCGCTGCTGCGCCGCCATCGACGGGCTCTTGGAATCGCGGTCTTCGAAACCGTCGTTCAGCACCTGGCTGACGGTCATCTTGCCGCCGCCGCGCTTGCGCTGCTGCTGCGCGCCGAAACGGCCGGCGCCGCGCTTGCGGTTGATTTCATCGACGACGGAGGAGGGCGCGGCGTCGGGGCCGAAATCCTTGCGGCCGGCGGGCATGCCGCGGCGGTCTTCGTCGGGGGCAACCGGCGCGCCGACGCGCGGGTTGTTGGTCGCGTTGGCGCTGCGGGTCGCGTCGCGGCGCTTGCGTTCGGCTTCTTCCGCCTGGTTGAGCTGGCGGAGTTTTGCCGTTTCCTGTTCGCGCGCGCGGTCGGCGGCGGACATGGTATCGACCGGCGCGGGGGCTGCCGCGGGCGCTTCTTCCTCGACCGGCTGGTTCTTGATGACCAGTTTCTGGTATTGCGGCGCGGGCGCGGCGTCGCGGGGGCTTGCCTGTGCGAGCGCAAGGGCGCGCTTGCGGGCTTCGGCCTCCGCGGTGGTCAGGTGGATGTCACCGCTGGCTTTTTCTTCCGCCTGACGCGCGGCTTCGGCTTGCGCGCCGCGTTTTTTCTTCACCTCGACGGCGACAGGCTTGGCGCTGCGGCCCATGGCCATGTTCTGGCGCGGCGCGG
>JADYYV010000205.1 GCA_020853455.1 Alphaproteobacteria bacterium
ACTCGGCAAAAGCTTCTAATCAGCGCCGAGATGGCTGATATCGCCCTCACACGGCGACAAGTAATCCAAACGCTCCTGGCGCTCTGCGCCGGGGGCGTTTGTCTTTTGGGGAATGGCGCAGCCGCCGCATCCCGCAGCACGTCGAGCAACGCGGCGTTTCGCGGCAGGTGGAACAACGCGAACCACGACCCGACATTCGAAAACTTCCGCGATCTTTCCGCCATCATCACCCTGCAGGACGACCTCGATGCGCAGTCGGCGCGCGACATCCACAAGGTCCTGATGGACGAGCCCTGGGGCCCGAGCCATATGACGCGGCTGCACACAAAAATCGGCGCGGCGCTGGCGGCGCATGACGACAATACCCGGCGCGCGCCGATGCAGGACGCGTCATGGCAGTTCGACGACGGCGAAAAATGGTTCGCGCGCCATGTGCTGGAAATCTGGTACACCGGCCTTTACCTGAACGCCGAGCGTCCGCGCGCCCGCATCCTTTACGACACCGCGCTGATGTTCGGCTGCGCCCCCGCGCTGCCCGTGCCGCTGCTGCAGCCGCTGGGATTCGGCAACTGGGCGGACGCGCCGGAGAAACCGGAATGACCGGCCGCGAACACATCGATGCCGCCGTCGTCATCATCGGGTCGGGCGTCGCGGGCGCGCTGACGGCATACCGCCTTGCCAAAGACGGCGTCAGGAATATCGTGGTGCTGGAGGCCGGCCCCCGCATCGACCGCGCCGATATCGTGCGCAATTTCACCAAAAGCCCGTACGGCGATTTTTCCTACGGCTATCCCAACGCCGCCCACGCGCCGCGCCCCGACTGGACGAATGAAAAGGGCAGCGGCATCGATATGGCCGGCCCCGTGGTTGCGCAAAACGAATACCTGCGCGTCGTCGGCGGCACCACCTGGCACTGGAGCGGCAGCACGCCCCGCCTGCACCCCGCCGATTTCCGCCTGCGCGAAACCTATGGCATCGGGATGGACTGGCCGTTCGGCTACGACACGCTTGCCCCTTTTTACAACGAAGCCGAAGCGGAACTGGGCGTCGCCGGCGATCACACCGTCGATGACGGATCGCCGCGCGACAAATATTTCCAGATGCCGCCCATCCCCTTGAGCTATTGCGACCGCGAACTGGCGAAGGGGCTGCCCGGCATCAAATTCTTTTCGCGCCCCGTCGCGCGCGCCAGCGTGCCCTATCGCGGGCGCGGCGCCTGCGAAGGATTCGGGTCCTGTATGCCCATCTGCCCGTCGGGCGCGCAATACACGGCGGCCGAACATGTGGCGCGCGCCGAAAAACTGGGCGTGCGCGTCATGGCCGATACCCGCGTCGACCGCATCGCGGCGCAAGGCGGCGTCACGCATATCGAAGCCGCGCGACCCGACGGATCGCGCGTGACTGTAGGCGCGAAAATTTTCGTGGTCGCCGCGAACGGCATGGAAACCCCGCGCCTGCTGCTGATGAGCGCGGGCGAAAGCAGCCCCGGGGGCATCGCCAACAGCTCGGGCCAGGTCGGGCGCAATTACATCGACCATCCCAGCCTTGTCGCACGCCTGTTGATGCCAAAACCCGTCTGGCAGGGGCGCGGACCCGTCACGGTGATGGCCAGCCACGATTTCCGCGACGGCGATTTTCGCAAGACGCGCCCCGGCTGGATCATTTCGACCGACAACCGCAACCCGGTCCCCGGCATCGCCGCCAGCCTGATCGCACAGGGCGTCGAACCGCCCGCGCTTTCCGCGCAAATCCGCGATCAGGCCGCGCGCGCGGTCGATATCGCGGGCAGCGCCGAACAGCTGCCCGATGCGAAAAACGGCATCACGCTGGACTGGTCAAGGCGCGACAGCGCGGGACAGCCCGTGATCCGCCATTATTATTCCCTCGGCGCTTACGAACAAAACGGCATCGACCATATGCGCGCGGCGTTCACGGGATATGCGGCGACGCTGGGCGCGCAGGTGCTGAACATTTCCGATACCTTCACCGTGCATCACATGATGGGCATGACGCGCATGGGCACGGATGCCGGAACATCCGTCACAGATGAATTCGGCCGCTGCCACGACCACAAAAACCTGTTTATCGCGGGCGCGTCGCTGTTCCCCGCCGGCGGCTGCGTCAACCCGACCCTCACGATTGCGGCGCTGGCGCTGCGCAGCGCGCGCGAGATTGCCCGCCAGCTGAAGACATAATCCGCCCTTCGTTTTCCCGATTCCCGTTCGCAACAGTTTGTTAATCGCTTTTCGCTAGAGTGCGGATAGCGGGAAATCCGCCGCGGCATCTTTCAGGGGCATTTCATGGAATCGAATATCCAGTTTATTTACGCGATCATTGCGATCATCGCGATCGTCGCCGTCATGTTCAATTTCCTCGTCAACGTCGGGTCGAAGGAAATCGCGATCATGGAACAGCGTTTCTTCGGCAAGGAACTGGACCCCGGCCACGTCTTCGCCATGCAGGGCGAGGTCGGGCTGAAAGCCGCATATCTCTCCCCCGGCCTGCATGTGGTGCTGTGGCCGATCGTGCGCGTCGTTTACAAGCCGGATTTCCTGACCATCGGCGCGGATGAATTGGGGATCGTCGAGGCAACCGACGGGCAGGCGCTGTCGTCAGGCCGCATTTTCGCCGACGACCCCGCCGGAGAGTCGCATAACAACTTCCAGGACCCGCTCGCCTTCCTTGCCAATGGCGGCATCCGCGGCAAACAGCTGCGCTTCCTCACCAACGGTACGTTCAAGATCAACCCGTATTTGTTCAAAGTGACCAAGATCAAGAAAACCTTCATCCCCGAAGGTTCGATCGGTGTCGTGACAGCGTCCGACGGCGCGCCGCTGAACCGGCTGCTGGGTCACAGCGTGTCCGGCCATGACAACTTCCAGAAGGCTGAATCGTTCCTGAAAAACGGCGGCCAGAAAGGCCCGCAGATCGATTTCCTGCGCCCCGGCACGTATAACATCAACACCGACATCGTCCGCGTCGAAGTGCGCGAGGCGATCAAGGTCAGCGAAAACGAAATCGGCGTCGTCGATGCCCGCGACGGTCTGCCCATGAACGAACACGAAGTCGTCGTGCAGACGCCCGAACATCACGACAATTTTCAGGACGGCGAAAAATTCCTGCAAAACGGCGGCCAGCGCGGCCCGCAGGAAAATATCCTGACGCCCGGTACCTATTACATCAACCCCTACCTGTTTTCCGTCACGAAGCACAAGCAGACGACGATCAAGCAGGGCGAGGTCGGCGTGATGATCTCCAACATCGGCAAGGACCCGTCGGAATTCAACACGCCGGAACGCCAGGCCGAAGACGCATCGGACGACAAGGGCCGCACGCGCCACGTGGTTTCCAAAGGTTTCCGCGGCATCCAGCGCGAAGTGCTGGGCCCCGGATCGTATAACATCAACCCGCTCGCCTATTACGTCATCATCATCCCGACCGTGACCCGTTCCGTCGAATGGAGCGCGGAGAGCAACCAGGCGGCGGGCGCCGCGAGCTTCGATCCGTTCGAAGTCGTGTCGCATGACGGCTTCCCGATGAAAGTCGAAGTGCGCTGCCAGTACCGCATCCTGCCGGAAAACGCGCCCTATGTGGTGCAGAAGATCGGATCGGTGAGCCAGCTGGAATCGAACGTGCTGCACCCGCAGATCGACGGTATCTTCCGCGCGCAGGTCGCGCGCAGCCCCGCGATCGCATACCAGCAGAACCGCGCCGAAGAGCAGAAAATGGCCGAAGAAGCCGTGCGGCAGGACCTGACCAAATACCGCGTCGAGGTCGTGTCGGTCATGGTCACCAACATCCACCTGCCCGAAGCCCTGATGCGCACCACGCAGCAGAAAAACCTGGCCGAGCAGGAAAAATCGATGTACGACGCGAAGAAGGAAGCAGAGACGCGCCGCATCCAGTTCGAAAAAACCAAGACCGAAGCCGACCAGCAGGTGCAGATCATCACCGCCGAAGCCGGCATTCTGGTCGCCCAGCACGAAGCGAAGCAGACCGAGGAACGCGCCCGCGGCGACGCCGCCCGCGTCCGTATGCTGGCCGAAGCCGAAGCCACGAAAACCAAGCAGATCGGCGACGCCGAAGCCTCCATCATCCAGGCGAAGGGCGAGGCGCAGGCGAAAGCCTATCGCGATCAGGCGGGCGCGCTGACCGCGTCCGGCGTCACATCCGTCGAGATCATGAAGGCGATTTCGGTTGCGGGCCTTAAAATCACGCCCGATATCATGGTCACCGGCGCGAACAACGACGGCGGCGGCAACAACGGCGGCGGTCTTGTCAACGTGCTGCTGGGCCGGATGCTGCAGGAGCAGAAATCGGCGGGCGGCAAGGCGTCGTAAGCCGGATTTTCGTCATCCCGAACAAAGTGAGGGATCTTTCCCATGATGGGGAGGATCCCTCGCTTCGTTCGGGATGACCCGTCAGCCGAACATCGCCTTGTAATGCCTGTACCAGTCGCTCTGGAACACTTCGCCCGGGTCGTAATCGCGCTTCAGCGACAGCAGGCGCGGCAGTTTGGGATAGGCTTTTTCCACCTGTTCCTTCAGCGCCCAGCGGTGATAGGTGAGGTAATAGGTGCCGCCCAGCGACAGCGCGATATCGTATAGCCGGCGGAAATCGTTTTTGGCTTTCTCGATTCCTTCGGGCGTATGCACGACATACAAATTGAAAATGATGCAGGCGTAATCCTCGCGCGCCCAGGGCAGGAAGCTTTCGGTGTCGGGCTGGATGAAGCGCACCGTGCCGTAGATAATATCCATGCCGTTTTGCAGCGCGGCCTTGCGCGCGGTTTCCATGAATTCCGCGAATTTTGCGCGCGGCACATAGACCTCGCTCAGCATCAGCGACGATCCCGCCGCTTCGCCGCGTTCTTTGGCGAATTCGCGGTTGAAATCCTTCAGGTAAATGCCCGTCTGGTGCGCATCCGACCAATAGATCCGGTTATTCGTCTCCAGATAATGGTCGCGATAGACCTCGTAGGCGCGTTTTTTATCCAGATGCGCAAGGCGGTAAAGCGCCTTCCACGCGTCGAGGCCAAGATCGTGCGACGATTCAGATACAGGCGTATCGTCCGGCACGGGCAGGTAGCAGGTGAAAATCCCGCGCCGCATGAAATCGCCGGATTTTTCATCGGTCATGTACTGGAAATCGCCGTACAGGTATCCGTCCCTGACGCGGCTTTCCACCGCCGGTATCAGATCGGCGGCAAGGATCACCTCGACGACGCGTTTCAGTTTAATCCGTTTGCCAAGGCGCAATTTGATCGTGTTGATAATCCCGAACAGCCCGTAGCCGCCGATCGCCTGCCCGAAAAGTTCCGCGTTTTCGGCGCGGCTGCAGGTGACCAGCTGTTCATCCGCCATCAGCAGGGTGAAGGATTCGATATCGCTGATGATCGGCGGCTTGGTCAGGCTGCGGCCGTGGATGTTGGACGCCAGCGCGCCGCCCAGCGTCAGTTCGTCGGCGCCGGTCTGTTTTTGTATCACGCACAAATCGGGCGCGTTTTTATTGATATGCGCGATCAGCTGCGGCCACTGGATGCCGGATTCGACCTCGACGGTTTTCGCAGGAACGTCAATTGCGATCACCTTGTTCATCGACCGCATATCGAGCAGCGTGGTATCCGTGCCGAACTGCTGCCCGCCCATCGCGTGGCGCGCGCCCGAAATGCTGACTTTCTGGCCAAGGCGTTTGGCGTAGGACAGGTTGCGGATCAGGTCGCCGGTGCCCTCGGGCTTCAGGACTTCCGCGACCGTCGTGGGGTTCAGCTGCGCATGGACGTCGTTCACCACCTCGCCCGCCGCCAGCAGCCGCGCCGGTTTCAGGAAGGGCAGCGCGGATGCGGCGATGGCGGTTGTTTTCAGGAAATCGCGGCGTTTCATGCTTTGGCTCCGGTCAAATGGCGGGCGCTGATATAAATGAGAATGATCGCGGTAAACTGGATCAGGTGGAACAGCGCGTTGTGGTCGAAATAAACCGGATGCGGCGCGATCTTGAAATGCTGCGCGCCCGCCCCCGCGAAAGTCAGCAGCAGCCCCGCGATGCCCGCCAGCACGGGCCTGGCATGCGTTTTGCGCCAGACGCAGATAAACCCCGTCATCATGAACAGCACGGCGGGCAGGTAATTGGCGAGCGCGACCTTGAAACCCGATTCATATTGCGAGATATAAAAACAGTAGCCGAGCAGTTCCAGCAGCGCGACGCGCTGCACAATCCCCACCCGTTTTTCCGGCAGCAGCAGCACCGCGCCGACGCACCACCCGGCCAGCGCCATCACGCCCAGCGATGCCAGCGTCAGCAGCCATAAATTCACATGGATTTCCGATGCCGCGTCGGCGAAGAACCCATGCACCAGCGCGCCCGCAAACGCGCCGATGCCGATGCCCGCGAACATCATCAGGAACGCCGCGCGCAAGGGGGATTTCGGCGCGCGCAAGGTGAGTGCGGCCACCGCCGCACATTCGGCGGCGACAATAAAATCGGTGATGGTGACGGCGGGTTCCAGCATTGCTGCAGTGTAACAAAATACTGATATAATTCAATATTTTAACGCTTCACGTTTCCGCCCGCTCTGCTATACCTGATTATTAAAAATAAGGAATCCCGATATGACCAAAAGCGCCGCGCAGCCCGGCATTTTCGCGCAAATGACCCAAGACAAAGTCGTGACGCTCACGATCCTCGTCGCCGCCTTCGGCTATTTCGTCGATGTGTTCGATCTTTTGCTGTTCAACATCCTGCGCGTGCCGTCGCTGAAAGACCTCGGCGTTCCCGAAGACCAGTTGCTGGACCAGGGCGTGTTTTTGCTGAACACGCAAATGGCGGGGCTGCTGGTCGGCGGGTTTTTCTGGGGCGTGGCGGGCGATAAATTCGGAAGGCTGTCCGTTTTGTTCGGGTCGATCATCCTTTATTCGCTGGGCAATATCGCGAATGCCTTTGTGACCACCGTCGATCAATATGCCATCCTGCGGTTTATCACCGGGCTTGGCCTCGCTGGTGAACTGGGCGTGGGCGTGACGCTGGCATCCGAATTGCTGCCGCGAAAATTGCGCGGGCTTGGCACCACCTTTATCGCGTCGATCGGCGTGATGGGCGCGGTTGCGGCCGGCATCATCGCCAATTACGTATCGTGGCGGCATGCCTATATGATCGGCGGCGGCATGGGTTTCCTGCTGCTGCTGCTGCGCGTGGGCGTGAAGGAATCCGGCATGTTCAAAAAGGTCGTGGCCGAAGGGCCGAAGGTGGCGCGCGGCAATATCCTGATGTTTTTCCGCGACCTTGACCTGTTCCGCCGTTATATCGCGGTTTTGATGATCGGCGCGCCGCTGTGGTGCATCGTGGGGATGTTCATCACCTTCACGCCCGAATTCGCCAAGGATTTCGGCATGCAGGGCACGCTGCCGACCGCCGCGAACGCCGTGCTGTGGTGCTATGTGGGCCTGACCGCCGGCGATATGCTGAGCGGATTGCTCAGCCAATACCTGCAAAGCCGCCGCAAATCGATCGCGGCATCGCTCGTGTTCCTCACCGTCACCACATTGGTTTTCACGCATGTCACGCCGTCATCGGTCGACATGTATTATGCCATGTGCTGCCTGATGGGCATCGGCGCGGGATACTGGGCGATGTTCGTGCAGATCGGGGCGGAACAGTTCGGCACCAACCTGCGCGCGACCGCCGCCACCAGCGTGCCGAACGTGGCGCGCGGCCTTGCGATCCCGATCACGCTCGGCTTCCGCGCGCTGATCCCCGCATTCGGCGTGACGGGCGGCGGACTTGCCGTATTCGCGGTTGTTATGACGCTTGCCTTTGCGGGATTGATGCTCGTCAAGGAAACCTTTCATGACGACCTCGACTATGTGGAAAAATAGCGGGAGGGGTGATAGGCTTGGCGCAAAGGGGATTTGCATGAAATATCTTTTTCTTGCCGCCGTCTTGTTTTTCGCAAGCCCCGCGCAGGCAGCCGAATTCGCGGGCTATGTGCGCGAGGTATCGGGCGACGTCACGATCGACCGCGGCGCGGGCGCCAGGCCGCTGCACAAGGGCGACGATATCGCGATCAACGACACCATTAAAACCGAAAAAGGCGGCCGCGCGAAGATCGAATTCGCCGACGGCGCGGAACTGGTGCTGGCGCAGCGCGGCAGCCTGAAAATCGAGCAGTATGTGTATGATCCGAAAAAACCGCATGACGGCAAGGCGGAAATGACCGTGCTGGACAGCGCCTTTTCCTTCACCGGCGGCTGGATGGACAAGGGCGATAAATCCGACGTGAAAATGAACCTGAATTTCGGCACCATCGGCGTGCGCGGCACGAAAATCATGCGCGCGATGAACATGACGGCGACTGGCAAGGAATGCTGGATCTACCTGCAATCCGGCCATATCGATGTTTACAACAAGGGCGGCAAGGTATCGCTGAAACCGGGCGAAGGCACGATCATGTCGGGCAAAACCACCGCGCCCGCTGCACCCCATATCTGGCCGAAAAAAGAAATCGCGTGGATTTCCGCGAATATCGCGGGCGAAGCCAAAGAATGGAAACCGTAACATGTTCACCGTCACCGCGCCGCAGACCGCAGGCCAAGATGAAATTTTAACGCCCGAAGCCTTCGCCTTCCTTGAAGGGCTGGAGAAAAATTTCGGCAACCGCCGCCGGCTGCTGATGGCGGAGCGCCTGCGGATGCAGGAAAGGCTGGATGGCGGCTGGAACCCCGATTTCCCGGCCGAAACGCAGCATATCCGCGACGCCGACTGGAAGGTGCGCCCGGCGCCGGCCGATCTGCTCGACCGCCGCGTGGAAATCACCGGCCCGCCCGACCGTAAAATGGTCATCAACGCGCTGAATTCCGGCGCATCGTGCTTTATGGCGGATTTCGAGGATTCGAACACCCCCACATGGGAAAACCAGATCGCCGGGCAGATCAACCTGCGCGACGCGAATAACCGCGCGATTGAATTCAGGGACGCGGCGAGCGGCAAGGAATACAAATTAAAAGACAAAACCGCCGTGCTGCTGGTGCGCCCGCGCGGGCTGCATATGGAAGAAAAACATATGACGCTGGACGGGCAGTTTTTGTCCGCGTCGTTTTTCGATTTCGGCCTGTACCTGTTCCACAACCGCCGCGCGCCTTATTATTACCTGCCCAAGCTGGAAAGCCGGCAGGAGGCGCAATTGTGGAGCGACGTGATTTCATTCGCCGAAGATGAACTGCACCTGCCGCGCGGCACGGTGCGCGCAACCGTGCTGATCGAAACGATCACCGCCGCGTTCCAGATGGATGAAATG
>JADYYV010000206.1 GCA_020853455.1 Alphaproteobacteria bacterium
GAAACCGCGGAAGAAGAACTGCATCTGTTCATGCACCATGGTGTGGTGCGTGATGTGGTTCAGGAATTCTTTTTTCTGTTCTGCGTCGGGCAGGTCGCCGTACAGCAGCAGGTGGCAGACTTCGATAAAGTCGCTTTTCAGCGCTAGTTCCTTGATCGAATAACCGCGATGCAGCAGTACACCTTTGTCGCCGTCAATATATGTCAGGCCGCTTTCGCATGCCGCAGTAGAGGTAAAGCCGGGGTCGAAGGTGAACATGCCTGTTTCGGCATAAAGCTTGCGGATGTCAATGACCCGCGGGCCGACAGAGCCGTCCAGCACGGGAAACTGGTAAGTTTTCCCGGTTTCATTGTCCGTGAGCGTGACCGTTTTTTGCGGTTTGGGCTGCGGGGCTGCGTTGCTCATTTTTCACCTTTTTTGGATTTTTGAGGGAGGATATTTTTCCCTGCGTTAATAATAGGTCGAATAGTCAACGATTTCAATTCAGATTATGGTGCGGCGCAAAACCGGTGTTATTGAAATTAACGGGAACTGAAACGGTACATAAGCCTTGGTAACCAGGAAGAGTGCCACAAGGTACATAAATCGCCGTTCAGGAGGCCCGCCATGCGCCCAATGTCATATTTGGAAGACGATTATCTGATCACGGAGAAAAAATACTCGGTTTCCGGCCTGTTGCTGCCGGGCGAGAACCTGGTCCATATCGCCGATATCAGCCCCGGTATTTACTGGAAGGGCATCGCGATGCTGGCCGTCGCCGTGATTTCCCTGTTCTATTCGCCCTCGCTGGCGATTTATTTCGCGATGGTGGCGGGCATCCTGCTGCTGATGGAGTTCACCACAAAACGCTACCTGATGCTGGCCGCGACCGACAGCCGCGTGGTGATCGGCGGCGGCGTGTTCAATCAGGAAGTCGTATCCATGCCATACGGCCGTATCGAAGGCGTTGAAATCATGCGCACGCCGGCGGGGATGCTGTTCGGTTATTCGAATATCATCCTGTCGGGCACGGGCCGCGCGCGCATCATCATCCCGTATATTGCCGATGCTGCGGCGCTGGCAGGCGATATCAACCGCCGCATTCTCGAGCGTGATGTGCGCGCGTAAAATTTATCGCGCAAAGAAAAACCCGGCGGTATGAAAACCGCCGGGTTTTTTTTGTCATCGGTTGCCGTCAACCGCTTACGCGGCTTTGGGCGGCGCTGCGGGCGTTGCCTTGGGGGCGTCGTTTGCGGCGGCGGGCGTTGCTTGCGGGAACGCATCGACCATGATGACGGCGCGGCGCAGGCGGTCCATTTCGACAACCTTTGCTGCTTCGTCGGCGGTGATGACGTTGTTCGCGACAGCGGCCTCGATCAGTTTCGCGCGGGGCTGCTCTTTGGAAATCGTACCCGCCTTGGTGGCCAGATAGATTTTCTTCTCGAGCGGCTCGACTTCCACCGACAGCTTGAACGCCATTTCCAGCTTGCCGAGCGGTTCTTTCTCGTCGGTCGGCTTGAAGACGCCGCGCGTCAGGTTGTCGCGCACTTCGCCCGGGTGACGGATGGTGTCCGCCACTTTACGGTCGAGGTAGTCGCCCGACGGCTTGTTCTGGTGGTCCTTGATGAACAGCGCCGCACCCACGGTCGCAACCGCGCCCACGATCGCCACAACCGGTGCCGCCACAAAAGCGGCAACAGCCGTACCGACGGCAAGAGCGCCGGTCAGCAGCTTGCGGGGGAACACGATATGCTTCACAAGGCGGGTCGCCTTCAGCGGATGGTTTTCCAGCGCGTCGTCGAGGGCTTTTTCAGCCTTCGACAATGCGTGCTGAACGGCCCAGTCCAGCAGAACCTTCTCGTCCTTGTTCGCGCCGTTTTTCTCGTAGTACCAAAGCGCGGTCGAGGCGAGGTAGAGGTTGGAATACACGTCACCCATGCGGGCGGAAACGCGTTCCTTCTTCTTCAGGTTGCCGCCCAGCGGAAGCGAGGCGTTGGCCGCGAGGTTGAAGGCCGCCGAGAGACGGTTGATCTGCTTGTAGTATTTTTTCGTCGCCTTATCGACGCCCTTGGGGGCTTTCGCAAAGCGGCTGCCGGTCGCGCCGTGGACAAGCGCCTTCACCGCGTTCACCGCGCCGGTGCCCAGATGGGCGGCCAGCACTTTGGCGAAACGGTTGAACGCCTTGTTCGGGTTCGGATCGTCCAGCGCATCCAGTTCCTTCAGCGTGTAGGGGTGCGCACGAACCGCGCCCTGACCGAAGATGATCAGGTTGCGGGTCATGATGTTCGCGCCCTCGACCGTGATGGCGATCGGGATGCCTTTGTAGAGCGTGGAGAACACGTTCTGCGGGCCGTTGGAAACGGCCTTGCCGCCGTGGATGTCCATCGCATCGTTGACGATCGTCCGCATGCCTTCTGTCAGATGGTATTTCAGGATGGCGGAGGGGATCGCGGGACGCTCGCCTGCATCAACCATCTGCAGCGTCGCTTCACGCGCCGCGTTCATCAGATAGGTGAGACCGGCCATGCGCGCGAGAGGTTCTTCGATGCCTTCGAAGTTCGAGATCGACGTGCCGAACTGCTTGCGCACGCGCGAATACGAACCGGTCGCATAGGACGACAGTTTCGCAGCAGCGGTGGACAGCGCAGGCAGCGACAGCGAACGGCCGACCGCGAGGCTTTCCATCAGCATCGCCCAGCCTTTGCCGGCTTTGTCGGGACCGCCGATGATGGCGTCGATGGGAACGAACACATCCGTGCCCTTGTTCGGGCCGTTGTGGAACGGCAGGTCCATCGGCGCGTGGCGGTCGCC
>JADYYV010000207.1 GCA_020853455.1 Alphaproteobacteria bacterium
ATTGCTGGAACTGGCCGACGACACCGAATTCGCAACAGGCCGGCAGGTGGTGATCGTGGTGCTGCCGACCGTCGGGAAATTAAAGGCCGATGCCTATGCGCAGTCCTATGCGCAGCAATTGGGCGTCGCCGCGAACAAGCCGGGCGTGCTGGTGCTGGTATCCAAAGCGGAAGGCGCGGTCGCCTTCAGCATCGCGCCCGGGGTCGAGAATTACCTGACCGCGCCTGTTTTAAAAGACATCCTGAAAAGCCATATGCGGCCAAGCCTTAAAACCGGCGATGTGGGGCAGGCGCTGCGCAACGGGATGCGCGGCATATCGGACGCGCTGAAGGGCGAATATATGACGGCATCCGAAAAGCGCGCCCGATACCTGCCGTTCATGATTTTATTCCCCGTGATGATCCTGCTGCAGGTGCTGTTCGGCGACGGCAATGCGCAGCGCTTTTTCGGCGGCGGCGCGTTCAAGAGGTGGTAAATGACGTTTAAAGTGACCGACGATATGCGCCGCGAGATCCGGCAGGCCGTAGAAGCGCTGGAACGCACCACGACCGGCGAAATGGTCTGCGTCGTCGCGCAATCCTCCGCGCGCTATGTGCTGTTCCCGCTCGTCTGGGCGTCGATGGCGGCGCTATTGCTGCCGGTCGTGAATATCGCGGCGGCGGGGGCTGTCACGTTCGGCATCCAGAGTATCGCCTTTATCGCGCTGGCCGCGCTGTTCCTGCTGACGCCGCTGAAGGTCGCCGTCACGCCGCGCGGGTTGCGCCAGACCAATTGCCGCCGCCATGCTTTCGAGCAGTTTTTCGCGCTGAAAATGAACGAGACGAACAAGCGCAGCGGAGTCATGCTGTTTATCTCCGTCGCTGAACGGCATGTCGAAATCATCGCCGACAAGGGCATCAATGACAAAGTGTTGCCGGACGAATGGGCGCGGATCGTGGATGCGGTTGTCACGGACGTGCGGGCAAACAAGGTGCAGGACGCTTTCCTGAATGCTATCCGCGCCTGCGGGGCGGTGCTGGTGGAGCACTTTCCCGAAACGCGCAACGACGTCAACGAGCTGGACGACAACCTAGTCGAGTTGCCCGCCGCGAAATTCCTAAGCTGATTTCAGCGGGAAAAACTTCTTCAGGATGAAATGCATCGGGATGATGCAGCATGTCAACAGCGTGGCGGGCATCAGCCAGATGTAAATATCTTCGGGTATCGTGATGCCCTTGGGCGGGTAAATGATGTTCACGTTTTCGCTTTTTAGCGTGAACAGGTGGCAGGAAACCAGCACGACGGCCGCAAGCGCGATTTGCGGGAACAGCGCGCGTTTATCATACCCGAACTTCCAGATCATATAGGCAATCGCGGCGGGCATCGGGAAATGGAACAGCGAAAGTGCGCGCAGCCACAAGGGGAGCGTTTCGTCGAACATGTAATCCGCCATGCCGATAAACGCGCCATGCGTCATGAAGCTGATGAGCCACAACGCCTCCAGCGGGAAAACGCCGATCGCCATCATGCTGGGAATCAGGCGGTTTTTCGTCCACAGCGCATAGACCATCGCAAAAAATGCTATATCGGAAAACCACAGAAAATTCAGCAGACCATATTTCCACCAATAAACCGGAAACACCACCGCCGCCAGCAGCGTATAGGGCAGCTTGATCCAGAGCGGGATGTCGGCGGTTTTTTGCATTACGTCCAGTCGAGGATGACCTTGCCGGATTCACCCGACGCCATTACCTCGAAGGCCTGCTGGTAATCGTCGATCTTGAACTTGTGGGTGATCATCGGGCTCATATCCAGTCCCGACTGCACCATCGCGTTCATCTTGTACCATGTTTCGTACATTTCGCGGCCATAGATGCCCTTGATGAACAGTCCCTTGAAAATCACGTGATTCCAGTCGATCGCCAAATCTTTCGGCGGGATGCCCAGCATGGCGATTTTTCCGCCGTGGCGCATCAACTCCACCATCTGGCGGATCGCGACCGCCACGCCCGACATTTCAAGGCCGACATCGAAGCCCTCGGTCATGCCGAGTTCCTTCATCACGGCCTTCAGCTCCGTCTTGCTGACGTTGACGGCGCGCGTCGCGCCCATTTTTTTCGCAAGTTCCAGGCGGTACGGGTTGATATCCGTCACCACCACATGGCGCGCGCCCGCAAAACGGCAGATGGCCGCCGCCATGCAGCCGATCGGCCCGCCGCCCGTGATCAAAACGTCCTCGCCGACCAGGTCGAACGACAGCGCGGTATGCACGGCATTGCCCAGCGGATCGAAGAACGCGGCGATATCGTCCGAAATATCGTCGGACAGCTTGAAGATGTTGGTGGCGGGCAGCTTGAAATATTCCGCATAAGCGCCCTGCACGGTCACGCCCACGCCCTTGGTATAGGTGCAAAGATGCTGCTTGCCCGCGCGGCAGTTGCGGCAGGTGCCGCAGGTAAGGTGGCCTTCGCCCGATACGCGCTGGCCGATATCGAGGTTCTTGACCTCCGAGCCGATTTTGACGACTTCGCCCATCCATTCATGCCCCGTGATCAGCGGCACGGGCACGGTTTTCTGCGACCATTCATCCCATTTATAAATATGAATGTCGGTGCCGCAGATGGAGGTTTTGCGGATTTTGATCAGCACGTCGTTCGGGCCGATTTCGGGCACGGGGGCGTCGTGGATCATCCAGATGCCGGGTTTCGCCTCTTTTTTGCACAGCGCTTTCATCGTATGAAACTTTCCCCAAGCTGGCCGACAAGCATATATTCGCCCGCCGCAAAAAACAGCAGCGCGATCACGGCAAAAACGCGGGTGGCGGCGGACCGGCCCAGCACCAGCAGCATGACCAGCGACGGCAGCAGGCTGACCGGCAGCAGCCAGTATTGCGGTTCGCCCGTTTCATTGATGAGCTGGCGGATCAGGCCGAAGGGAGTTTCCTTCACGTTCTGCGCGGCATCCGCATATTGCAGCCACAGGTCGGCGGCGGTAATTGCGACCGGCAGCGGCGCTGCCAGCGCGGCCAGCATCAGCAGCGTGCGCACGCCGCTGCTGGATTTCTTTACAGCGGTCTTTGGCGCATCGGGGGGCAGCGAGATATCGCTCATTTTATCACTCCCAGTTGTTTGCCGATCTTTTCAAAGGCGGCGATGGCGTGGTCGAGGTGTTTTTTGTCATGCGCGGCCGACATCTGTGTGCGAATGCGCGCCCGCCCTTGCGGCACCACCGGAAACGCGAAGGCGATCACATACAGCCCTTCCTCCAGCAACAGGTCGGCCATTTTCTTCGCAAGCACCGCGTCATACAGCATGACCGGCACAATCGCATGTTCGCCCGGCACAAGGTCGAAACCCAGCGCGCTCATGCCCTTGCGGAAATACAGCGCGTTTTCATGCACCTTGCGGATGCGCGACGGGTCTTCCAAAATCAAATCCAGCGCTGCAATGCTTGATGCCACAATCGCAGGCGCAAGCGTGTTGGAAAACAGGTACGGGCGCGACCGCTGCCGCAGCCATTCGATGATTTCCTTGCGGCCTGATGTATAACCGCCCGATGCGCCGCCCAAGGCCTTGCCGAATGTGCCGGTGATAATATCGACGCGGTCCTGCACGCCCCAATGCTCCGGCGTGCCCGCGCCGCTGCGGCCCGTAAATCCGACCGCATGGCTGTCATCGACCATCACAAGCGCGTTGTATTTATCGGCAAGGTCGCAAATGGCGGGCAGGTTGGCGATGATGCCGTCCATCGAAAACACGCCGTCCGTCACGATCAGGCGGTGGCGCGCGTTTGACGCTTCCTTCAGCCGCGCCTCGAGGTCTTCCATGTTGTTGTTTTTGTACCGGAAGCGCTGCGCCTTGCACAAACGGATGCCGTCGATGATGCTGGCATGGTTCAGCTCGTCCGAAATCACCGCGTCCTGTTCGCCCAGAATGGTTTCAAACAGCCCGCCATTGGCATCAAAGCAGGATGTATAAAGGATCGTGTCTTCCGTTTTCAGGAAGCTGCTCATGCGCTGTTCCAGCTGCTTGTGCAGGTTCTGCGTGCCGCAGATAAACCGCACCGACGCCATGCCCAGCCCCTGTTTATCCAGCGCCTCGTGCGCCGCCTGTATCAGGCGCGGATGGTTGGCAAGGCCAAGGTAATTATTGGCGCAGAGGTTGATCACATGCCGGTCGTCATTCGCGCCCTGCACCGTGATATCTGCCTGTTGCGGCGACACGATCACGCGTTCGGTCTTGAAGAGCCCTTGGGCATGCAGCGCCTGCGTGTCGTCGGCGAGTTGTTTGAGGAGGGGGTGGGTCATTTTAATACTCGTGTTATTGTTCAGAAATGTAGCATGACGGCCAAAAGCCCCCAAGCGCCACAATATTTACATAAAATTTTTATCC
>JADYYV010000208.1 GCA_020853455.1 Alphaproteobacteria bacterium
TACCAGTTCTTATGCTGTACATCACTCCGGCGGAATAGAATGAGGCCGGAACTTAGCTTCTGAACGTCGGTGAGGAAAGGTTCTGACATGGCGGACCTGTGTATGATCTGTGTATATTTGGCTTTCTAAACCCTTGATTCTGCTTAGTCTGAGTATGGGTTGTATACAGGTATTATAACACAAATATCGTTAAATATCAGTAAATTAAACAAAGCCCTCCATCCCGGCGAAGGCCGGGGTCCAAGCAGCCCCTCGTTCTATTGGCGGCTGCGGCTTATGAGGTGTGACTGCCAAGAATACTGAGAATGCTTGGACCCCGCCCTGCGCCGGGGTTTCGCATTTTTTACTTCCCCGCAATCGTGCAGCCGTTGATCCGCGTCGTGGGTGCGGCCATGCGGTGCTTGGTGCTGGGGAGCGCTGGCGTGTCGTTGGCGACCGCGACCTTCATGAACATATCCTTCAGGTTGCCGGAAACGACGAAGCCGCTGACGGCCGTATCGGTAATCTTGCCGTCCTTGATGAGCAACCCGTAGGCTTCGCGTGAATGGTTGCCGGTGTTCACATCGACCGTGCCGCCGTTGAAGCCTTTAATATAAATGCCTTCCTTGATATCCGCGATCAGCTCGGCGGGGGTTTGCGCGCCGGGCTCGATGCGGGTATTGGTCGGGCCGTTTTCGCGGCCGATCGGTTCCATGCCCAGCTGGCGCGATTCCAGCAGGTTGATGTCATAGCTTTTCAGCACGCCGTTTTCGATGAAGGTGATGGGTTTCGCTACAAAGCCCGCCGTATCCACCTGACGCGACGATATGCCGCGCGCAACCAGCGGATCATCGGAGATCGTGATGCCTTGCGCCATGACCTGCTGGCCGAGCTTGCCCTTTAAAAAAGTCGTGCCGCGATGCAGCGCTGTGCCGCCGATGGCGGAATAAACGCTCGAGAAAAAGCTTTCGGCAGCCCCATTATCCAGCACAATCGGCATATCGCCGGTTGCGGGCAGAATGCCGCCCAGTTTGGAAATCGCCTTCTGCCCCGCTTCCGCGCCCAGTATTTCGGGCTTCGCCATATCGGAGAAATGGCGCGCCATGCTGCTCTCTCCGCTGATCTGCATGCCGGATTTGTCGGCGGCGATCACGGAAGCGCCCGCCGCATACATCGTGCGGCTGTCATTCACGTCAAGGCCGTTGGAGGCCACGATCAGGAAATGGTCTTCGGAGCGCGTGACGCTGACCGACCGCGTCGCCTTGACGCCCGGCTGCGCCATCGCCGCCGTTTCGACGTCTTTGGCGTATTGAATCAATTGCGCCGTCGTGGGCGGGTTGTGGTCGAACAGGTCGAGGTTTTGTTTGGCGCCCTTGAACACCTTTTCCGATTCCAGCATTTTCTTGTCGGCATTGGCGGGGACGAGGGAGATAATCTTCATGTTCTCCAGCATCGCGTCCTTCAGCCGCTGTTCGTCGATGGTGTTTTTCGTCAGCGTGACGGTACGGTCGCCGGCATAGAGCGTAATACCCACATTATAGGTTTTGCCGGAAACGGTTTTCGTGACCTGCCCCTTTTCGACGCTGTTTTCCAGCCGGTCGCTGGCGGAAACATAAATGCGCGCATCGGTGATGCCGTGCGCCTTGCCTTCTTCCATCGCGTAATCGAGCAGCGACTGGGCAAAGGGCTTCATGGTGGCCAGGAATTCTTTTTCTGTGGTCATGTGATTATTCCTTATTTCTTGCGACCGCCAACGGTCATGTTGGAGACGCGCAAGGTGGGCTGGCCGCAGCCGACCGGCACTTGCTGCCCGTTTTTGCCGCACATGCCCGCGCTTTTTTCGAGGGCAAGGTCGTTGCCGACCATGGTGATGGATTTGATGACGGTGAGGCCGTCGCCGACGATGGTTGCGCCCTTCACGGGTTCGGCGATTTTTCCGTCACGAATTCTGTATGCGAGTTTCGCATTCATGTTGAACTTGCCGGAGGTAATATCCACCTGCCCGCCGCCCATATCGGAAATGTAAATGCCGTCCTTGACCGATTTGATGATATCGGCGGGGTCATGCGTGCCGTTGGCGAAATAGGTGTTGGTCATGCGCGGCATGGGCGCATGGGCATAACTCTCACGACGCCCGTTGCCGGTCGGGTCGACGCCCATCAGCTGCGCGTTCTGGCGGTCCTGCATGTATCCCTTCAGCACGCCGTTTTCGATCAGCACGTTTTGCTGCGTTTTCACGCCTTCGTCGTCAAAATGCAGCGATCCGCGTTCGCCCGGCATGTCGCCCTGATCGATCACGGTGACTTCGGGCGATGCGATCTGCTGGCCGATTTTTCCGCTGTAGACCGAAATGTCGCGGCGGTTGAAATCGCCTTCCAATCCATGCCCGATCGCTTCATGGAGCACGACCGCCGCCCAGCCGGGGCTCAACACGACATCCATGATGCCCGCAGGCGCGTCTTCGGCCACCAGCAATTCTTCGGCCTGATGCAGCGCCTTTTGCGCGGCGGCCTTGAAGCTGGCTTCGTCGAACACGGCCTTGGCATCCACATGGCCGCCGGTTTGCGCGGTGCCGATTTCGCTTTTGCCGTCTTTATCGGTCAGCATGATGGAAATGGACACGGACGTCATCGGGCGGTTGTCGATCAGGCTTTTGCCGTCTGCCGTAATGATATGCACGGCCTTCGATTCAGACGCGTAAGCCACGGTGACGTTGGTAATGCGCGGATCGAGCGAGCGGGCATAGGCCTCGATCTCGTTCACTTTCGCGATCTTTTCGGCAAGGGTAAAACCGGCCATAAGATCTTCGGGCGTGTAAAGCTGCTGCGGCACCATGCCGGTCGCCGGCTGTGCGGCTTTGGGCGTGCCGAGCTTCAGCACGTTGCGCGCTTCGGTCACGGCATCTTTCAGCGCGGCTTCGTTGAACAGGTCGGAATAGGAATAACCCACGCGTTCTTCCTGCCCGACGCGGAAGCCAAAGCCTTCCTTGCTGTCGCCGGTGGAAACGGTCGTGAATTCGCCCTTGTCCTTGACCAGCCGTTCGCGCGCCACGATTTCATGATAGAACTCGCCGTAATCGGCGCCGCTCAGGCCTTCCTTGACGATTTCGCGCGCCTTTTCGGGCGTCAGGCCGGAATTTTTGAAAAACTGGTCGGTGGGCAGGGGTTTGCTGGACATGATTCCATCCCGTTTCATTGTGGCGCGGCGTTGCTGAATATCGCTTAAGATAGGCTGATTATATGGCAAGGTCAATCGCCTAAAACAAAGTCTTTTCAAGGGCATTCGTGCTGGCATCCGCCCGGCGGCTATAGTAAAAAGGGCGGGTCAAAACGGGGGTGCCAGATGGCCGATAAAAAAGTTTCCTTGCGCAGCGATTACTGGTTCGGTCAGGCCGCCGCCGTCGATGTGCGCGCGCACCATACCGGCAAGATGGTGAATTCCAAATTCACGATGGAAGAACTGTGCGGCACGACAGATCACCCGCTGGCCGACAAGACGACGAGCGGCCGCCGCCCCATCATCGGCATCTGCAAATTCGGCGGCGACCTGAACCCCTGCCAGGCGATGCATGACCATCA
>JADYYV010000209.1 GCA_020853455.1 Alphaproteobacteria bacterium
CGGTTACGGCGTAACCTTCTTACAAGCAGAAATTCCCCAGCTTCGGCGCGGGGCCTTTGTTTTTGCTGATGGGTTCGGTCGCTTTCACCAAAAACTCGGCTGCTTTCGGATCGACCTTGTCCAACAACGGCTTCAGCGTGTTGCGGACTTCGGCGTGATAATCGTTCAGCCATTTCAGCTCTTCGGGCGTCAGCAGGGCAGGCTCGACAAGGTTGGTGTCGATGGGTGCCATGGTGAGCGTTTTAAATCCGAGCAGTTTCTTGCCGTCCGCATCCGTCTTGCCCGTGTCGATCACGGTCACAAGGTTTTCGATACGGATGCCGTAAGCACCTTCTTTATAAAAGCCCGGTTCGTTGGACACGATCATGCCCACTTCAAACGGCACGGTGGTGGAGCGGGGCGAAATGCCGGCGGGGCCTTCATGCACGGAGAGGTAGCTGCCGACGCCATGACCGGTGCCATGTGCGTAATCGAGGCCGACTTCTTTCAATGCCGCGCGCGCCTTGTCGTCCAGCACCTTGCCGACGGTGCCTTCGGGGAAGACGGACATGGCGACCTTAATATGACCCTTGAGCACGCGGGTGTTATGTTCCTTAATCTCCGCCGTCACGTTATCGACCGCGACGGTGCGGGTGATGTCGGTCGTGCCGTCGAGATATTGCGCGCCTGAATCGACAAGGTAGATCGGCCCTGCCATCAGCGGCTTGTTGGTTTCGGGTGATGAACGGTAATGCACAATCGCGCCGTTGCCGCCTGCGCCGGAAATAGTGTCGAAGCTGAGGCCGCGGAAGTTTTTGCCTTCCTCGCGGAAAGACTGCAGCAGGTCGGAGGCGGAGAGCTCGTCATATTTCGCCGCCTGACCCTGACCGCAAATGCTGCTCAGGAAGCGCGTGACCGCCACGCCGTCGCGGATATGGGCATCGATCGTGCCCTGAATTTCCACCGCGTTCTTTTTCGCCTTCATCAATTGGATCGGGCTTTTCTCCGCGATGCTTGTGCCGCCCGCCGTCTTGATGATGTCTTCAACCTTGGCGGGGGAGGAGCCGGGATCGACCCAGACCTTTTTCCCCTGTTTCGCCAAGGTTTCGATGCCGCCCGCGAAATCTTCCAGCGGGTGCAGGCGCACATCGGCGCCGACCCATGCTTTCGTTTCATCGGTCACCTTGCGGCTGTCGATATACCAGTCCACAGATCCGTCCTTATGCGCGATGGCATAGGAAAGGGCGAAGGGCGTGCAGGGCACGTCGCCGCCACGGATGTTGAGAAGCCATGCAATTTCTTCGGGCAGCGCGACGGCAATCGCATCCGCGCCCTTGGTCGCCAGCGTCTTTGCCAGATCGGCGCGTTTTTCGTCCGATGCTTTGCCCGCAAATTGCAGCGGATGCGGCACGACGGGGGCGAGCGGCGCGGGCGGCTGGTCTTTCCATGCCGCGTCCAGCGGGTTGTCCTGCAGCAGCACCAGCGTGCCGCCGGCCTTTTCAACCGCGTCCTTGATGCGTTTCAGGTCATTGGGCGTATGCACCCAGGGATCGACGCCGAAGCGCGCGCCTGCGGGCAGATTTTTTTCAATCCATTCCACCGGCGTCATGGTCGGGATCGGTAGCTGGTTTTCCGACACGTTGCAGATCTGGAACGATTTGTCGTCCACCTGCGCGCGGGATTGCAGCGTGTAGCGGCCATCGGTAAAGAATCCGGCCTTGTCGTTCAGCACAACCGCATAACCGGCGGAACCGGTGAATTCGGTAATCCATGCCAGACGCTCCGCGCGGGCGGGCACATATTCGCCCTGAAATTCATCGGCGCGGGGAATGTAAAAACCATCGACGCCGCGCTTCGCCATTTCGGCGCGCAGGTCGGCGAGTTTATCCTGCTTCACATTGTTCTGGTTCGCGGCCAGATGTTCTTTCAGCGCGGCCAGCTGCTGCACGGTTTCGGCGTTGTCGTTCGTCGTGAACAGGCGCGCCCAGCGCTGCGGCTCGCCCAGATCGGCGGGGGCGGCGTTGATGCCGCGCAGCGTTTCCTTCACTTCCTCGACCGTGCGTTTTTCGCCGGACGCAGACAGGAGTGATTTCAGGTGCTCGTCGCCTTTGTAGCTCATAGGGGCTTCTCCAGACTGAACCAGGTTATTTCATGCTTGTTGTGATACAAATGGATAGCATACGACCCTTCGATGTCAAGGAAGGGCTGGATGGCCTTGAAGTCGGTATCCCCTTGTAATTTAATCGTAGTTACAAAGTTGCGCGCATATCCCGCCTCGCGCCAGTCGGTGACCAGCCGGAACAGGCGGTCGGGGTAGCAGATGACATCCGAAAACAGCCAGTCGACCGGGCCGATATCTTTCGGCGCGATCGAGAACGCGCTTTGCTCGATATATTTCACGCGCGGCAGTTTTGCGATATTGGGCGCAAGCGGCGCTTTATCGACGCTGATGACATTCGCGCCAAGGCTGTGCAGCACCCATGTCCAGCCTCCGGGGGCCGATCCGAAATCGATGCAGGTATCGCCGTTCTTCGGCATCCTGCCGCAACGGCTGAGGGCTTCCCACAATTTCAGATAGGCGCGGTTGGGCGGTTCGCCCTTGTCTTCGTCGAATTTATACGCGCCGTTCGGCACAGGTTCGGAGCATGACGGCGAGGCGAGGATCAGGTTTTCCTTCACCAGCGTCCACGACCCTAATGGTGCGGTTATGAGCGGCTGGCCGAATTTCAGCGGCGTGCCGCCCACATGCGGCAGTTTTTCGGTGATAAGTCCGCTGCGGCGGTGGAAATCGAATCCGTAATTCCACCAATTGCGCTGCAGGCTTTTCAGTTTTTTCGCGGCGTCGCCGATGGACGATATTTCAATCCATTGCGGGTTCAGCCAGCTGTTTTCCGCCCAGATCACGCGGCGCGCGGGCGCCTTTGAAATGACAAGGCGTTCATGCACGTCATCGACATCATCGCCCAGTTCGGCCACCAACTCGTGGACGAAACCTTCGGGTGCCAGATAGGCGGAAAAATCGCTCATGATGCTTTCGGGCGCGGCAGGACGGATTTGCGCATCACGGCCGCGCTGTCGAATGCCTGCGCCGTGTCGTTGTCGTTCACCACGGCGTTGCGCGCGGCGTGGTTGATGATTTCCTGCTGGAATTTCACCAGGGCGTCGGGGTCTTTTTTCAGGTCGTAATTGATGCTGCGCACTTTGCCCTCGATCACGCCGTCGCCCAGCTTCGCGTCCGGCCCGTTGAAGCGGATATCGTAATTGGAAAGACCGAGGATCAGCGCGTTTTTGCCGTCGGATTTGGTCGCCAGCGCGAACAGGCGGTGGATCGGCCCGATGCGCAGCACGCCCGTGATCGGCACGGTCACGCTGGTGTTGGCAAACAAATCAAACGCCTGTTCCGATGAATCGCCGAAAATTTCCAGCGACACGTCGATGCCGGACTCTTTCAATTCGCCGATCGCGGCGCTGATGTTTTGCAGCGCGACATCGAAGCCCGATTTCGCGCCATAGTCGGCGAATGCGCGTTTCGACGCGTTGAATTCTTCGCTGATTTTTTCGCGGGGTAAACGCTTCATGACATCCATTAGAATCCGGTTAAGGGTTCCACTATAGTGAAATAATATACCTTGGCAATATGAAAACTGACAGGGTCGCGTTTGCTTGCCCCGGCGGGTGGGGTGCGATAAAACTAATGACACTATAATCTCATTAGTTTCCGGAATATTTGACCATGCAGACAGCCAAGAAAACCTTCGCCGCGACCCATATCTTCGACAAAAGCATCCTGCGCGAATACGACATCCGGGGCACGGTGGGCAATACGCTCAAGGCTGACGACTGCTATTTCATCGGGCGCGGCTTCGGCACGATCCTGAAGCGCAAGGGCGGCAAGACGATTGCGGTGGGCTATGACGGCCGCGAAAGCTCCCCCGAATTCGCCGAAAACGCCATTCGCGGCCTGATGGATTGCGGCCTGACGGTGGAAGCAATCGGCCTTGGCCCCACGCCGATGGCCTATTTCACCATGAAGTCGCGCGGGCTGGACGCGGCTATTCAAATCACCGGCTCCCACAGCCCGCTGTCGTATAACGGCATCAAGATGACGTTCAAGGACCAGTCGTTCTTTGGCGCGGATATCCAGAAGCTCGGCAAGATGGTCGCCGACGGCGATTTTGAAACGGGGCAGGGCGCGGTTACCACGATCGATATTCAGGACACCTATGTCGACCGCCTTGTCGCGGCCTATGACGGCCCGAAAGAATTGACGGTCGCCTGGGATAACGGCAACGGCGCGGCGGGCGAAATTCTGCGCCGCCTTGTCAAAAAACTGCCCGGCAAGCATACGCTGATTTTTGACGACATCGACGGCACGTTCCCCAACCATCATCCCGACCCGACGGTCGCCAAAAACCTCGTCGACCTGCAAAAGCTGGTCAAGGACGTGAAGGCCGATGTGGGCATCGGTTTCGACGGCGATGCGGACCGCATCGGCGCGGTCGACGGCGACGGCAGCATCTTGTGGGCGGATCTGCTGATGGCGGTCTATGCGCAGGAAGTGCTGAAAACGCATCCCGGCGCGTACATCATCGCCGACGTCAAATGCAGCCGCGTGCTGTTCGACGAAATCGCGCGTCTCGGCGGCAAGCCCGTGATGTGGATCACCGGCCATTCGCTCATCAAGCAGAAGATGCGCGAGCTGAACGCGCCGCTGGCGGGCGAACTTGCCGGCCATATCTGCTTTGCCGATAAATATTACGGCTTCGACGATGCGATCTATGACGCGGTGCGGTTGCTGAACATCCTCAGCCATTCGGGCAAGTCGCTGTCGGAACTGACCGCGCATCTGCCCAAAATGCAGAACACCCCCGAAATCCGCTTCCATGTGCCGGCGGAGCGTAAATTCGCAATCGCGCCCGAAATCAAGGAGCGCCTGAAGAAAGAAGCGGCCAAAGATGTCGAAATCAACGATATCGACGGCGTGCGCGTGACGACGCCCGACGGCTGGTGGCTGATGCGCCCGTCGAACACCGAAGACGCGCTGACCATCCGCGCCGAAGGGTTCAATGCCGAAGGGCTGGAGCGCCTGAAAAACCAGCTGATTAGCCAATTGAAGCAAAGCGGCATCGGATCGCCGTTCTGATTTTATTTTAACGAAGGGGAATATCATGGATGTCCTGCTGAGCCCGCGCGTGATGGAACTTGTCGCCTCGCGCATCTGCCACGATCTGGTCAGCCCCGTGGGCGCGGTCAGCAATGGTGTGGAACTGATGCAGGAACTGGGCGAGGACGCGGGCGAGGAGGCGATGAAGCTGATCGCCGACAGCGCGCTGCAGGCCTCCATCCGGCTCAAGGCGTTTCGTCTTTCTTACGGCGCGGCCGGCACCGACAAGAATATCGGCTTCAAGGATATCCGCGACGTTTTCTCCGACCTTTTGAAATCCGGGCGCATCGCGGCGGAATTCGAGCCTGATCTTGGCGTGAAATTCTCCATGCCGCCGCGCGGGTTTTTCAAGGTGCTGCTGAACCTTCTGATCCTGGCCGAGGAATGCAACCACGGCGAAGGCAAAATTTCCGTCGCCGCGCTGGAGGGGAACAAGGGCGTGAAAATCCTCGTCACCGGCAAGAACCCCGGTTTCCGCGAAGGTGCCGAAGCCGCGCTGCGCGGGGAAACGAACGCCGACGACCTCGACCCGCGCTCCGTCCATGCCTATGTGACCGGCAAATTCGCCGCCGTGTTCGACCTGAAGCTCGCCTGGACCTCGCAGGCGGATTTCGGCCGCGTGGAATTCCAGCTGCTTATTCCCTGATATATCAAATCCAGCGCCAGTTTGTTCAATGCCGCCAAAGCCTTGTAAACCAGTAATTGCGTTTTACGCATTTTTATGTTACGGTAAAAATGATAAACGGTTATTGGACATTGTGAATAAAAGGCACTAAAAAAAGCGGGAGTTACCTGAATTCCGGCTTAAGAATCAATAAGATCGCCGCCATTAATTGACATAATACAGGCATCCCGTATAATATCCAGCATCACCAAAAAAGGCAAAAACATCATGGCGATCGGCGGCGGCGGACAGGCTTATCTCTACGGCGAAGACCTTCTCAAGGAAGTGCAGAAGGCGCAGCCGGACATGCAGGAAGTGAAATGGCTGATCGAGCATGGCGACCTGACGCAGACCGACAGCCAGAAACGCACGGCCTTCATGATCATGATCGGCTGGGGCAACGAGGATTTGATGAAGTTTGCGCTGAAGCACGGCGCAAAACCGAACCAGAAAGGCCCGGGCGGCAATACGGCGGTGCATATGATTGCGGCCGGCGGCAGCCAGGCGATGCTGGGGGAGATGTTGCTGAATGCCAACGGCGATTTCACGCAGCGCAACGACGCCGGCAAGACGCCCTATGACCTGGCGCAGGGGCGCTTTCCCGACAACATCATGCAGGCCATCCGCAACGAGTTCGACATTCGCGATCCCGTATCGACGCTGAAAGATTTCCGCCGCCATATCGCCGAGCGCGGGCTGCGCACGAAAGCCCCCGTGAAAGCGCCGCCGCGCGCGGTTTTTAAGGCGAAACCGTGATTTTCGCATACCGCCGTATGCGCGGCATAATCGAAACTTAATCGTTATCGTCCATCCTTGTAGCTGTGCAAGGAGAAGTCCCCGATGGACGAGCTGCTGCAGGAATTCCTGACCGACACGACGGAAAAGCTGAACGCGCTTGACCTCGACCTTGTGCGGCTCGAAAAAAATCCGAACGACGCCGAACTGATCGGCCGCATCTTCCGCCTTGTGCATACGGTGAAGGGCAATTGCGGTTTTCTGGGGCTGCCGCGCCTTGAAAACGTGACGCATCACGCCGAAGGCGTTTTGAGCCAGTACCGCGCCGGCACGGTGCAGGTCACGACGGATTCCGTGTCGCTGATTTTGCAGTCGCTCGACCGCATCAAGGGCATCGTGGGCGGCATCGCGCAGACGGGCGTTGAACCGGCGGGGGACGACCGCGTGCTGATCGGGTTGCTGGACGCCGAAGCCGCGTCGCGCAGGCAGCTGCCGGAGGTCGCGAACGCCTTCAGCGCGGCGATGGATGATTTGTCGGCGAAATCGCTGCGCATCGGCGTCGATACGCTGGAAGACATGATGACGCTGATGGGCGAACTGGTGCTGGCGCGCAACCAGCTGCTGCCCCATATGCGCGGCGAATTGCACCAGCCGCTGCAACGGCTCGATAAAACCGTATCGGCGCTCCAGCAAAGCATGCTGAAGGCGCGGATGCAGCCGGTCGGGAATTTATGGGGCAAGCTACCGCGCCTTGTGCGCGACATGGCGATCGATCTTGGCAAGAAAATCAGGCTCGACATGCAGGGCGGCACGACCGAAATCGACCGGCAGGTGCTGGAGCTGATCCGCGACCCGCTGACCCACCTGCTGCGCAACGCCGCCGACCACGGCATCGAAAAACCGGCGGCGCGCGTGACAAAGGGCAAGCCGCCCGAAGGCGCGATCACCCTTTCCGCGCGGCACGAAGGCGGGCAGGTGGTGATCGATGTCTCCGACGACGGGCGCGGCCTCGACGAAGCGGCGATTTTGCAAAAGGCGGTTGAAAGCGGGCTCGTGCCCGCCGCGCGCGGGCGCAGCATGACCGCGGCGCAGGTGCAGCAGCTGGTCTTTGCGCCGGGGTTCAGCACGGCTGCCGAAGTGACCGCCGTCTCGGGGCGCGGCGTGGGGATGGATGTGGTGCGCGCGAATATCGAAAAAATCGGCGGCACGGTCGATCTGTCATCGGCGGCGGGCAGGGGCGCTACGGTCACGATGCGCATTCCGCTGACGCTGGCCATTATCCCCGCGCTGGTCGTGAAAACCGACGGCGAAAGATACGCAATACCGCGCAACGCGGTGCGCGAGGTGGTCGCGCTGAAACGCGGCGGCGTGCATAAAATCCTGCGCATCGACCGCGCGAAATTCCTCTCCCTGCGCGGGCAGATGGTGCCGCTGGTGTCGCTGCAGGCCGTGTTCGGCGCGGACGAACTGGCGGCCAAGGCGCTCAACCCCTATGTCGTGATCCTGCATGTGGGCGGCGGCGGGGTGTTCGGCATCATTTGCGACGGCATTGCGAATGCCGAAGAAATCGTCGTGAAACCCCTGTCGCCCGCGCTGCTGCGGCTGCGGCTGTTTTCCGGCAACGCGGTGCTGGGCGACGGTGGCGTGGTGCTGATCCTCGATCCCTCCGGTATCGCGCGCGCCGCGAATATCGAGCCTGCGCAAAAACCCGCCGCCCCCGACATCGCAGCGATTGCGGAGCGCAGGAATCCGGCGCTGCTGTTCCGCGCGGGCGCGGGCGCCGACCGCGCCGTGCCGCTGGAATACCTGTCGCGCATCGAACGCATCGACATGACGACGGTCGAAAACGCGGGCGGGCGGCAGCTCATCGCCTATCGCGACGGGTTGCTGCCGCTGATCGCCTATCCGGGCTGCGCCGCCGGCGGCAGGCGGCAGCCGGTGCTGGTGATCCGCGACGGCGACGCGCAGGCGGGCGTTATTTTCGACAGCGTGCTGGGCGTGGTCGATGCGCTGCCCGATGTCGCGCTGAAACAGGAAACGGGATCGGGGTCGCTGGGCAGCGCGCTTGCGGCGGGCCATGCGGTCGATGTGATGGATGCGCCGTGGCTGATCCGACGCGCGCGGGAAGGGCTGCGGCATGACCACCCGGATATTGTCGTTTAAGGTCGCAGGACAGCTGTGCGGCATTCCCGTGCAGGACGTGCATGACGTCATCCGCGGCGGCCAGCGCATGACCGCCGTGCCGCGCGCCGCGCCTGCCATAATCGGGATATTGAACCTGCGCGGGCGCATCGCGCTTGCGGTCAGCCTGCGCCGCTATCTGGAATTGGCCGATACGGGACGCCCGTCGAACAGCCTGACGACAATGTCGCTGGTGATCGAAAACGCCGGAAACCTCTACTGCCTTGCGGTCGATAGCGTGGGCGAGGTATTGTCTTTGGAGGGAAAAGCCGGGCCGGTGCCGCCGGTCCTTGACGCCGGCTGGCGCAAGGCGGTGTCGGGTGTCTGGCCCTGCGACGGCGCGTTGCTGGCGCAGCTGGATGTCAGGGGCATGATCGATGCGCTCTGTGCCGGGCCCGATGAACAGATGCCCGCGGGGAAATGATGAAAACGTGCCTTATCGTCGACGACAGCAGCATCGTGCGCCGCCTTGCCAGCAAACTGCTGGAGGAAATCGGCTTTGAATGCACGCAGGCCGAAGACGGCCAGCAGGCGCTGGACGCGTGCAAGGTCAAAATGCCCGATGTGATGCTGCTCGACTGGAACATGCCCGTCATGAACGGCATCGACTGCCTGAAAACCCTGCGCGCGTTTCCGGGCGGCGAAGACATCAAGATCATTTTCTGCAGCACGCACAGCGAAATGGCGCAGATCCAGGAGGCGCTGGAGGCGGGCGCGGACGAATACATCATGAAACCGTTCGACCGCGACATCCTGAAAACGAAATTCCGCCAGGTCGGCGTGCTGTAGCATCATGTCGGGGGCGGGGACGAACATTTCCGGTCCGGTGCGCGTGATGGTGGTCGACGATTCCAGCATCGTGCGCGGGTTCCTGATCCGTTTCCTTGAAACCGATCCCGGCATCAAGGTCACGGCGGCCGTGCCGAACGGGCAGGCGGCGCTGCAGGAACTGGAAAACGCCGCGCCCGATGTGGTGATCCTCGATCTGGAGATGCCGGTGATGGACGGCATGACCGCGCTGCCGCTGCTGCTGGCTGTGAACCCGAAACTGGCCGTTATCGTGGTATCGACCAAGACGCGCGACAACGCGGCGCTGGCGCTCAAATGCCTTGCGCTGGGCGCGATCGACTGTCTTGGAAAACCGAACGTGCATGACCTGGCCGAAGGCAGCGCGTTTCGCGACGAACTGGTACAGCGCGTCAAGGTGCTGGGCCGCCTGCGCGACAAAACCGCATTGCCCGCGCCTTTTTTTTCGGAAGCCTTGCCACCAAAGGTTGCAAAACGGCCGCGCGCACAAGCGCATGTTCCGGCGGCGCTCGCCATCTGCGCATCGACGGGCGGGCCGCTGGCGCTGTTGAAGCTGCTGGCAGGGCTGGCGCCGCCTGCCGTGCCGGTATTCATCACCCAGCATATGCCGGCGGGTTTCACCGCGCTGCTGGCGGAAAATATCACGCAGGCGACGGGGCTTGATTGCAGCGAGGCGGTCGATGGCGAACCGGTCGCGGCGGGCCGCGTTTATATCGCGCCCGGCAATTACCACATGACGGTCGAAGGGGCGGGCGACCGGCGCCGCATCGCGCTCGACCAGAACCCGCCCGAACATTTCTGCCGCCCCGCTGCCGACCCGATGCTGCGCGCCCTTGCGAAATCTTATGGCGCGACATTGCTGGTCGCGGTGCTGACGGGCATGGGCACGGATGCGGTGGCGGGCTGCCGCGCGGCGGTGGAGGCGGGCGGCGCCGTCGTGACGCAGGACGAAGCGTCCAGCGTCGTCTGGGGCATGCCGGGCGCTGTCGTGCAGGCGGGGTTGAGCGATGAAACGGTGTCGCTCGACAACATGGCCGCTACGCTGCAGCGGCGGCTGAAGGTGCCGGCATGAATTTGCACCCGCAGGATTTTTTGCTGTTTGTCGATGTGCTGCGCCGTGAATCCGGCCTTGTGCTGGATCCGGGGCAGGAATACCTGCTGAAATCGCGGCTGATGCCGGTTGCCGACCGGCACGGCGTCGATAACCTCGAAGGCATCGCGCGCGAGATCCGCATGGGGTCGCCCGATATGCTGCGCGACGTGGTGGAGGCGATGTCCACGCATGAAACCTCGTTCTTCCGCGACCTGCTGCCGTTCCGCCAGCTGCAGGACAAGGTGCTGCCCGCGCTGATGCGCACGCGCGACGATAAAGCCCTGCGCATCTGGTCGGCCGGCTGCGCGAGCGGGCAGGAAGCCTATTCGCTCGCCATGCTGCTGCACGACATGGGCATTGCGCATCAGGGATGGAAATACGACATCCTCGCGACCGATATTTCGCATCAGGTGCTGGAAAAAGCGAAAGCCGCGCGTTATACGGCGTTCGAGGCGCAGCGCGGCGTGCCCGCCCCGACGCTCCTGCGCCATTTTACGCGCATGGATGAACAATGGGCGGTCAAGCCGCATATCCGCGACGCGGTGAAATTCCGCCAGCTGAACCTGCTGGACGGCGCGGGGCATCTGGGCCGGTTCGACCTGATCCTGTGCCGCAACGTGCTGATCTATTTCGACGCGGCGACGCGCCTCTCCGTCCTCTCCGATCTTCGCAGCTGCCTGAATCGCGACGGCGTGCTGCTGCTGGGCGCGGCGGAAACACCGCCGGCAGAGGCCGCAGGGCTGAAGCTGCTGGACGGCGTGATGGGCGGGTATGTGCGGGGCGGCGGGGAATAGTAAACAGCGCATAAAAAAAACGGCTGCACGAATGCAGCCGTTCTTTTCGGGAAGAACCCTAAAACTTGTTACGCGTTCGCCGTTTCCTTGCCGGCGGTGGCACCCGTCGGGTCGCGCAGCACATAGCCGCGTCCCCAGACGGTTTCGATGCAGCTGCCGCCTTCGGGCGTGATTTTCTCGATCTTCTTGCGCAGCTTGCAGATGAACACGTCGATGATTTTCACTTCGGGTTCGTCCATGCCGCCATAAAGATGGTTGAGGAACATTTCCTTGGTCAGCGTCGATCCCTTGCGCAGGCTCAGAAGCTCGATAATGCCGTATTCCTTCGAGGTGAGGTGCAGCTGCTTGCTGTCCACTTCCACGGTGCGGGCATCGAGGTTGACCGTGATCGGGCCTGTCTTGATGACGCTTTGCGCATGGCCCTTGGAGCGGCGGACGATCGCCTGGATACGCGCCATCAGCTCGCGCTTGTCGAAAGGCTTGGTCAGGTAATCGTCGGCGCCGAAGCCGAGGCC
>JADYYV010000210.1 GCA_020853455.1 Alphaproteobacteria bacterium
AAATCCGGCATCGAAAACCTGCTGAAGCATTTCATTCCCGAAGTGAACGAAGTGCGCGCGGTCAACTAACCCTGCCGCCAACAAAAAAGCCCCGGTGAAAACCGGGGCTTTTTTGTTGGGAAGCCGTGCGGCTTATGCCGTCACTTCTTCATCATCTTCCTCGACGACATCTTCGACTTCTTCTTCCTCTTCAACTTCCGCAACGACGGCCTCCTTCACGGGGGCTTTGCGGGAGCGGTCATTGGCCGCCATCGGGTTGCGGCTGCGGCTGGAGGTCTGGTAGGCCATCGCGGCGTGGTCGGGGCAATAGGGCGTGCCGACGCGGATGCCGCGGCCACAGAAGGTGAAATCGTCTTCCTTGGGGTCGCCGATCGGCCATTTGCACATGCGTTCGGTAAGATCGATCAGGGGCACGCCGCCGTTCAGGGGCAGCACTTCCTTCTCGATCTTTTTCAGCTCCTCCACCTCTTTGGCCATCATCGGGTTGATTTTGGCGGACGGCGCGGGCGCGGATTTGCTGCTGCGGGTTTCCTTGACCGCTTCCTTTTTCGGCGCGGCCTCTTTTTCTTTTTTCGGCGATGCTGCGGGTTTCTTGATCGGCGACGGGCGGCCGGACAGGCCCATGCGGTGCGCCTTGCCGATGACGGCGTTGCGGGTCACGCCTTTGCCGAGCATCTTCGCAATTTCTGCGGCGCTCTTGCCTTCTTTCCACATCTTCTTGAGAAGCGCGATGCGTTCGTCTGTCCAGCTCATGAAATATCCTGATTACATAATAAAGTAGGCCAACTACCGGAGATGAATATAGCACCGATTCGCATGAAATGAAGCGGTTTAAATGCGGCAAATAACCTTGTTTTTACAGGGAATGACGGTGTTTTGCGAAGCTGGCGGTGCGCCCCGCCACGACCGGCGCCTTCAGCGTGCCGACCTCGGAAATCGCCTGTTCAAACGCGGCGCGTTCCTGTTCGACCGCGATTGCCGCCTGTTCTGCTTCATGCTTCAGGCGGGCGCTCCGGTCGTCGATTGCCTGCGCCACATCATGCCAGCCGCGCCGTTCGATGAGCGCGCGCATGGTGTCGTTGCCCTTGTCGTCGAGCGCGCCGGTATCGGCACTCTTGTCGATCAGCGCGAGCGCCAGCGGTTTCAAATCGTTGTCGATCGCGTCCTGCAGCGGCGTTTTGCCGGGACGGTCGCGGGTATCGGTTTTCGCGCCCTGTTCCAGCAAATACAGGGCGACAGGCGATTTCAGGTGCCAGATAGATTCATGAAGCGCCGTGCGCCCGGTGTAATTCTGCGCGTCGATTTTCGCGCCCGCTTCGACCAGCAGTTTGACGATCGCAAGGTTGCCCGCCGCAGCCGCCCGCGTCAGCGCATGGCCGAATGAATCGCCCTCGCCCGCATCGGGGCTGGCGCCTTTTTTCAGCGCGCTGTCGACACCCGCCGCATCGCCGCGCGCAACCGCCAGCAGCAGCGTTTCGTTGCGGTTGGTCTGGCCGGTCAGAAAATTGAAGATGTCTTTGAACTTAATCATATAAATGTTTTATATGATTACCATAATCAAGTCAAGATTTTCGGATGTCGCTGAAAAAACGCTGCGATATCAGGAGTTAAAGTCGAGGCCCCAGTCGCGGTAGCGTTCCGGATCATCGGTCCATTTTTCGCGCACCTTCACGAACAGCGACAAATGCACGCGGCGGTCGAGGATTTCTTCCAGTTCCTTGCGCGCCGCCGCCCCCAGCGACTTGATGCGCGTGCCGCCCTTGCCGAGGAAGATCGCCTTTTGCGTGTCGCGCAGCACGTAAATGGTCTGCGATATTTTCACCGACCCGTCTTTGAACTCCTCCCACTTGTCGCTTTCGACGGTGGCGGAATACGGCAGCTCGTCGCCCAGCTGCAGGAAAATTTTCTCGCGCGTGATTTCGGCGGCCAGCAGGCGCATCGGCATGTCGGATATCTGGTCCTCCGAAAACATCCAGGGTCCTTCGGGCAGCCGCTTGGCGAATTCCTCCAGCAGCTTTTCGACGCCGTCGCCTTTCAGCGCGGAGATCATGAAGATATCGGTGAAGACGCCCGTTTCGTTGATTTCAGTCGCCAGCGACAGCAGGCGTTCTTTTTTCAGCAGGTCGATCTTGTTCAGCACCGCGACGGCATTGCGCTCGGTCGTTTTCAGTTTTTCGATGATGGCTTTCGTTTCCGGATTGATATGCCCGTGGCCGACATCCATCAGCACGGCGATGATTTCCGCGTCCTTGGCGCCCGCCCAGGCCGCCGCGACCATCGCCTTTTCCAGGCGCCGCTGCGGCGCGAAGATGCCGGGCGTATCGACAAAGATCAGCTGCGTTTCGTCGCGGTTGACGATGCCCATCACCCTTGTGCGCGTCGTCTGCACCTTGGGGCTGACGATGGAGACTTTCGCGCCGACCAGTTGGTTGACGAGCGTGGATTTACCGGCATTGGGCGCGCCGATCACGCCCACATATCCGCAGCGTCTCTTTTTCTCGGTCATTGATTTGTCCCTGCATCGATACGCGCCAGCATTTTTGCCGCCGCCGCTTTTTCCGCGCCGCGTTTGGAGGTGGAGGAAGCGGTCAGGGATTCAAGCCCCTTGACCCGCACCTCCACATCGAATTGCGGCTTGTGGTCTTCGCCCGCGCGCGCGATCACGACATATTCGGGCAGCGGCAGGCCGCGGCTTTGCGCCCATTCCTGCAGCCTTGTCTTCGCGTCTTCGGGCGGCACGTTGAATGTCGCGAGCATCGGTTCCCACCGCGCGCGCACGAAGCGGGAGGCGGGATCATAGCCGCCGTCGAGGTAGATCGCGCCGATCAGCGCCTCGACCGCGTCCGACATGATCGCGTCTTTCTTGCTGCCGCCGGCCTTGATCTCGCCGACCGACAGGCGCACGTAATTGCTGAGCTTGAGCCCCTCCGCGACTTCGGCGAGCGCCGCCTGTTGCACGACGGCGGTCAGGCGTTTCGCCAGATCGCCTTCGCGTTCGTTCGGGAACGTCTTGTAAAGCAGTTCGGCAATCGCAAGCCCCAGCACGCGGTCGCCCAGGAATTCAAGGCGTTCGTTGTTGTGCTGGCTTTTCGGCAGGCTGGAATGGGTCAGCGCCATATCCAGCAGAACGCCGTTTTTGAACTTATATCCGATTTCCGCCTCCAGGGCGGCCTGCTTGTCAGAGGGAGTTGACACTTTTGAATATCCGGCCATAGCGGATGGCCTTGACGTATTCGACGGCCTTGCAGCCGGTCGATTGTATGGCGGCAAAGACGCCGGTATAGACGCATTTGTCGCCGATGCCTTCGGTCGAAAAGAAGATAAAGGATGCGGGGCCGATCAGGTTTTTGGCAGGCACGGGGCCCAGTTCCTGTTCCACCCGGCTGTCGAGCGACTGATCGCGGTTGTCGCCCATCGCGAAATAATGCCCCTCCGGCACCGTGAATTCGGGCGTGTTATCGAGCGATTCATGGTCGGAGATTTCATAGATGAAATGCTTCACGCCGTTCGGCAGCGTTTCGATGTAGCGCGTGAACTGGAACGGGCGGCCTTCGGTCTCATAGGTTTCCGTGCCTTCGTTCTGGCGCGGCACCATCGTGCCGTTGATGTAGAGGCGGCCTTCGGTCACCTGGATTTTGTCGCCCGGCAGGCCGATGATGCGCTTGATGTAATCGACGCCTTCGCGTTTGGGCTGGCGGAACACGGCCACGTCGCCGCGCTGCGGCGTGCCCGCCATGATGCGGCCCTGCATCGGAACGGCATCGAGCGGGAAGGAATACTGGCTGTACCCGTATGTCCATTTTTTGACGAACAGGTAATCGCCGACCAGCAGCGACGGGAACATGGAGCCCGACGGGATATTGAACGGCTCGAACAGGAAGGAGCGGATGACGAGCGCGATTGCGGCCGCGAACGCCATCGCCTTCAAAAGTTCGACCGCGTCGTCTTTTTCCTTGGGCTTCTGCGCCGCCGCATCGGCCGGCACGGTGATGTCGGCCGCGTTTTCCTGTTCCATTTGGTTTTTGTCCTGATTGGTGTTCATGCGGCGTCGCCCGCCGAAATAACGACGAAAGCCAGCGCCATGCCGCCGTCGTCGCTGAGCGACACGTCGATGCGCGGCGTCATGCCGGCGGGCGTCAATTCTGTCAGCCTGTCTTTCGCGCCGCCCGCAAGCGCCATCGAGGGGCGGCCGGCATCGTCATTCACGACGGCGATGTCTTTCAGGTAAATCTGTTCGCGGATGCCAAGGCCCAAAGCTTTTGCACAAGCTTCTTTCGCCGCCCAGCGCTTGGCGTAGCCGGAGGCGCGGGATTTTTCGTCCGGCTGGTTTTCCACGCGCGCGCGTTCTTCGGGCGCGAAGCAGCGTTCGGTGAAGCGCGCGCCGTGATCTCCCAGCACGCGGCTGATGCGGTCGATGGAGGCGATATCGGTGCCGATGCCGATGATCATGTCAGCGGCTCCGCGCGCGGTTGACGGTGGTGATTTCGGGCGTGCCGCGCAAGGCGGCGATGATGTCCGACAAATGGCGCGTGTCGCGCACCCAGACATCGATGATCATGTCCCAGAAATCGAGCGAGCGGTTGGTGATTTTCAGGTTGGTGATATTGCCGCCGTTTTTGCCGATGACGGTCGACAGCGTGCCGAGCGCGCCCGGTTCGTTCGCAATCGTGATGAGCAGGCGGCCGACATGAGATTCCGGCGTGTCTTCGCCGTCTTCCCACGACACATCGAGCCACCGCTCCGGCGTATCCGCAAATGATTCCAGCGTGTCGCAGTCGATCGTGTGGATCGTCACGCCCTTGCCGGTCGTCACGATGCCGACGATGCGGTCGCCCGGCAGCGGGTGGCAGCAGCGCGCGAAATGCAGCGCCATGCCGGGGATGAGCCCCTTGATGGGCATCGGCGGCGCCTTGCCCTTCTGGTGGGTTTTCTTTTCCGGCACCACGAAATTCTGGATCTGCATCGGCGGCGGGCCGAGGTTGCTGGGCTTTTGCGCCGGATGCAGCGCATAGAACACTTCGCGCGCCGCGACGTTGCCCGATCCCACGCCCGTCAGCAGGTCTTCGAGGTTTTCGGTCTTGAACTGGCGGTAAATCTCGCCGCTGAAATCGCGTTCGTTGAAATCATGGCCTTCCTGCTTGAGGACTTTCTCCAGCATTTTTTTGCCAAGATCCATGTATTCGTCGCGCTGCTGCATACGCATGAAACGGCGGATGCGGGATTTCGCCTTGCCCGTGACGACGAAACGTTCCCAGTTGGGGCTGGGCGTTTGCGATTTGGATGTCGTGATTTCGATCTGGTCGCCGTTGCCAAGCGCTGTGTTGAGCGGCACGATGCGGCAGTTGACCTTTGCGCCCACGGTTTTATCGCCAAGGTCGGAATGGACGGCATAGGCGAAATCGACGGGCGTTGCGCCGCGCGGCAGGGCGATCAGGTCGCCGTTGGGCGTAAAGCAGAACACCTGGTCCTGATAAAGTTCAAGCTTGGTGTTTTCGAGGAATTCTTCGGGCTTTTGCGCGTGTTCGACGATATCCATCAATTCGCGCAGCCAGCGGAACTGGCGGCCGTCCTTGTTCTTGCCGCCGTCGCCTTGTTTGTATGACCAATGGGCGGCAACGCCAAGCTCGGCGTCCTCGTGCATGTCGGGGGTGCGGATCTGTACTTCGATCCGGTGGTTTTCAGGGCCGATAACGGTCGTGTGGAGCGAGCGGTAACCGTTCGGTTTCGCCAGCGAAATGTAATCCTTGAACCGGCCCGGCACGGTCGGGTACAGGCCGTGGATGATGCCAAGCGCGTGATAGCATTCGGACACGTTCGACACCTGGATGCGGAACG